>NZ_JAUBRM010000100.1:0-19714 GCF_036701905.1 Microcoleus sp. MON2_D5 | reverse complement strand
CAAGCTATAAAAGCGATGGTTAATCCAGATATGCAACAACCATCTTTAATTCCTCAAATTTAGACCTGAATCGTTACGCTACAGTTAACCAGCAGCAGAAGTTCATCAATAGCCTGTCTAACTGGCATTCGATCGTTAATTATAAACAAACCTGACATTTGTTCCTTATCCCTCAACTGTTCGTAAGCCAAATCGGGCATAGTTGCTCGGTCATGGCTTAACACAATGCGATCGTTCTGGGCCGCCCAGTTGAGAATTGTTGGATCGTCAGCTTCTCGCAAACCAACATCCTGAACGCGAAGCAAGTCAAGGTCTGGCTGACGCAGGAAAAGCCCTCGAACAATATCGCCATTAAAATTTTCATCGCTCAACAGCCGCAGCATAGTTAATCCTCAAGATTGTTTTTGGGCTAACAAGCGCGATCGCACAACGGTCAAATCGGGTTGAATATCCAACAAACGCTGACGGACGGAATCTGCTAATTGCTCGCGATAATTGAGATAAGCTTCTACTGCTTCTTGGTGTCGGAGATAATAGCCGATCGCACTATAGACATCAGACAATGACACAGTTGAATAACGCTGCACAATTGATTCCGGCGACGCACCATCCTGAAAAGCTCGAATCACCAATTCCAGCAGAACTCTTGAGTTTCCCACCCGAATAGCACCTGTTGCATCTTCTCGGAAAGGAGGCGCTTCAACTTCTAAAACAAGATTCATTTATTAATATCTCCCAAAATTACGAGCGTATTTTTTCACTCTCCTCTTAAGATTATATAGCAGAAGGAAGAAGGTTTTCTCTTCCTTCTTCCCTCTTCCTTATATCCGTTACATCCGTTACAAAATCCGTTGCCGAACTTCCCTCTTCCTTCAAATTACGATCGCATCGCTTGTTTTTGCTCCGCCTTCAAATCGCGGTTGCTAGCAGCAGCCAACTCCGCATCCAACAGTGTCTTACCAGTCGCAGCCAAATACACATCATCCAAACTCGGCCGAGATTGAGCAATCCCAAAAGTAGGAAGTCCCGCATTTTTTAAAGCTTGCTGAATAGTCACCAGCGCATCGCTTTGCGGTGTTACTACTAAATTGAGAGAATTTCCTTGAGCCGTGTTGACAATTACTTCCTGCACAAAAGGCAGAGATTGCATCAGATTTTTAGCTTTTTCAGCTTCTTCGATCGGCGAAAACTCCCGAATCCGCAGAGTCACCCGATCGCCCCCAACCCGATTTTTCAACTCCTCCGGCGTGCCCTCAGCAATCACCGTACCCTTGTCAATAATCGCCACGCGATCGGCCAAAGCGTCAACTTCTTCGAGATAGTGACTCGTAATCAAAACCGTCGTACCTTCCTCCCGCAAGCGACGCAGGAAATCCCACACTACCACCCGGCTTTCAATATCCAGCCCGACAGTCGGTTCGTCTAACACCAAAACATCCGGCTGGTGAAGCAACCCAGCAGCTAAGTCGAGGCGTTTGCGGATACCGCCGGAATAAGTACCCGTCTTTTTATTTTGCCACTCCTCCAAACCGAGGAGTTTCACCATTTCGTCAATCCGCCCTTTAATCGTATTGCGCGGCAAATGGTAAAGCGCTGCTTGCAGTTGCAGGAGTTCCCGCCCCGTCAGCACCTTATCGAGAGCAACTTCTTGGGCGACGTAGCCGAGTTTTTGTCTGGCAATTCTCGGCTGGCTGACAGCAGAAATGCCAGACACTTCAATGCGTCCGCTATCGGGCGCACTCAAAGTACAAAGTACCCGCAGGGTTGTGGTTTTGCCTGCACCGTTGGGGCCTAGCAAACCAAATATTTCCCCCGGTTCTACCTTGAAGGAAACATCTTTAACGGCTTCTACAGTGCCGTAGCGTTTCTGAAGATTTTCAATTAAAACGGCGGGAGCCATATATTTTGGGGATGAACTGGTTGTTAATATTTTGACACTTCCGGGCTCAAATTGCCGGAATGGTCGATCGACTAATGCGACTGGCTGTGCTGGTAACGATCGCACACTCCTCCTCAACCGGAAACTGCTTATAGTTTTGATTCTTAATATCAGTTTAAAAAATATCAACTTTCTAGCGGTTTTCAACCCTGAGCTAGCAGTTCTCAATAAAGTGAGGTCTTCCCTATGCCCTATGCCCTATGCCCTATGCCCTATATCAAGCGTGCACCTCATGTTACTGAGAAAGGCTATATTCATCAGTTTTCCCACTTTCCAATCTCCCCTCTCAAATCCAAAAAATTATGAGTTTTGAGTTAATTATAACTTTTCAGTTAGTAACTCAAAACTCACAATTTTTCAACAAGTAGAGATGCACCCGAAACCTGTTATTTTATAATTATCTCTACCTATAGGCTGATGTGTAGCGAGATTTTGATAATTAACACACTGGTCAAACACATCACACTTTCGAGTCCACTATTAAACACAAAAAACTTCCCGAAGTGGCAAGTTATACTTGTAACGAGTTCTCCAAAAAATGTAACTGTATGCCCGTGTTCTCAACCCCGATAGTTATCAGTTATTACCAATTCTTTAATCGAAAATCGAAAATGGTATTAACTCCCCTAAAGGGAGTGGCTGCCAGGTCTTTAATCGACTATTTTTACCCAACCGCGGCGAACGTTGTACAGCAGTCGGTTGATGATGGCATACTCATCTTCATTCAGTGTTCTTTCTAAGAGTGCAGATCTGAGCTGTCTCCGGTCGTGGCGAGTCACGACGCTGGAGAACATGACCTGACCAAATAACTCTTCGAGTGTCATTTGGGATACTGACATGATAAACCTCCTAGTTGATTGAGACAGATAAAATTTTCACAGGCTGACTGTAATCCTATTATGCTCTTCGCGAGCGACTTCAAATGCGATCGAAAACATTGACACAGTGTGATTTTTGGGTTAAAAATCTGTGACCGAGACTTTGATGCCAAGTGACTTGGATCTCTTAAATTTGTGATGCTTGTCACTGAAGTCAGCAGGAAGAACTCAGAAGGAAGAGGGAAAAAGACCATCAAGCACGATCGCCACATCTAAGCTTCGCCGATCGCCCTCAAAAACTCTCCATCCCCTCCTCATGGCTTCTCAACCTTATTTTCCCCTATGCCAATTTTCCAGCTAATTGAGGCATCGGTCAATAGTCGCGACAACCGACTCGGCCAACTCTTTCAGCGCGTAACCCCCCTCCAAACCAAAGGCGATGCGGCGGGTGATTTGCAGGCAGTATCCGGTGAAAGTACCGTAATCTGACGGAGCCAGAGTCATGCTCGCCAGCGGATCGGACGCCGTAGCGTCATAACCGGCGCTGACAATCAACAAATCCGGTTCAAAGTTTGACAAAAACGGCACGACAAGAGATTCAAAGGCGCTCAGGTATTCAGCTATGCCGCCGCCCGGATAGAGGGGAATGTTCAGCACGTTCTCGTAGGCACCGCGCTCCTCGGCATCTCCCGTTCCCGGATAGCACGGAGATTGGTGCAGGGAACAGTAGGCAATTTGCCGGCAGTTTTCCACCAAAGATTGAGTGCCGTTGCCGTGGTGCACGTCCCAGTCGAGGACGGCGACGCGGTTGATTCCCGGCTGTTCCAGGGCGTAGTGAGCAGCGATCGCAGCATTGGAAAACAAGCAAAAACCCATCGCGCGGGCGTTTTCGGCGTGGTGTCCCGGCGGCCTTGCCAGGACAAAAGCCGGTTCCCCCGCAGCCACCACTCGATCGACCCCATCGAGCCAAGCACTCGCCGCTAGCAGCGCTACGTCGTAACTTTCTGCAGAAATCGGCGTATCGCCGTCGAGGTAGCCGCCTCCCCGATGAGCCAAATGTTCGACTTCTTTGATGTATCTTTGCGAGTGAACTTTTTTGATAGCCGAGAACAGTGCTTTTTCGCGCTGCGCCACTGGGGTGGGCAGTTGCCACTCAATTTGAGCCGCCCAAGGAGCAGCCTTCAGAGCGTTGGCGATCGCCGTTAAACGTTCTGGTCGCTCTGGGTGAAGCATTCCAGTCTTGTGCAGCAAGAAATCTTCGGAGTAGATGACGGGTAGCATCGGCTGATTTTAGATTTTAGATTTTAGATTTTAGATTTTTAGTTTGCTTTAAGAAGGCCTTCGGTTTTGTGAAATTAAAATTGCGATCGGGCCACCATTTTAATTTTTTATATAGCCCTCAAAAAAACTCACCAAAGCATGAAACCCGACCGCCTAAAAAAACCTTTCTAGCTTTTGCGAACCGCTGACAAAATCACCAACTGACAAATCATCAATTGTCCTTGTTTCGTCCCTTAATTTTTCTGGCAACTTTTCCATAAACTCAAAGGCAAATTGTGATATAATTTCAGGAGTAATTTGCAATATTTGGCAGCTCTACTGAATCCAAACCGATTTTATCGCATTTTTGAGATTTATAGCGGTCAAATTTAAATTTTTAACGGAGTTTTTCAACCTATGAGCACCTCTGAGTCGCGGATAATCCCGACGGATCTGGGTAATGAGATGTCCCGATCGTACTTGGAATACGCCATGAGCGTAATTGTCGGTCGGGCGCTACCAGATGCCAGGGACGGTCTCAAGCCCGTTCACCGACGCATTCTCTACGCCATGAACGAATTGGGCTTGACTCCCGATAGACCTTTCCGCAAATGCGCCCGCGTCGTGGGGGAGGTGCTGGGCAAGTATCACCCGCACGGAGATACAGCGGTTTACGACGCCCTGGTGCGGATGGCTCAGGATTTCTCCATGCGGGAACGCCTGATCAACGGCCACGGCAACTTCGGCTCCGTTGACAACGACCCGCCCGCTGCCATGCGGTACACCGAATGTCGCCTCACAGCTTTGACGAGCGACTCCATGCTGCGCGACATCGACTCGGAAACAGTTGATTTCGGCGACAACTTCGACGGTTCCCAGCAAGAACCCCTCGTACTCCCGGCACGCATTCCCCAAATTTTGCTCAACGGTTCCTCCGGGATTGCTGTGGGGATGGCAACCAACATTCCGCCGCACAATTTAGGCGAAATAATTGACGGTTTAGTAGCACTAATTCACAATCCAGCAATTACCGACCTGGAATTGATGCAGTACATCCCCGGCCCGGACTTTCCCACCGGAGGGCAAATTCTGGGGAGATCCGGCATTCGCGATGCTTACACCACCGGTCGCGGTTCGATTACAATGCGCGGAGTCGCCGGCATTGAAACCATTGAACATCCCGGCCGCCCCGACAAAGAAGCAATTATTATCACCGAATTGCCTTACCAAACAAACAAGGCAGCGCTAATTGAGAAAATTGCCGAACTTGTCAACGACAAAAGATTAGATGGAATTTCCGACATTCGCGACGAAAGCGATAGAGACGGAATGCGGATCGTGATCGAACTTAAGCGCGACGCCTATCCCCGCGTCGTCCTTAACAACCTCTATAAACAAACACCACTCCAAGCCAACTTTGGAGCCAATATGTTAGCGCTAGTAAATGGGGAACCCCAACTACTTACGCTCTCCCAATTCCTCAATGTCTTCCTAGATTTCCGCATTGAGACAATTACTCGCCGGACTCAATACGAACTCCGGAAAGCAGAAGAACGCGACCACCTTCTGCAAGGCTTATTAATTGCCCTCGACAACTTAGATGCAATTATTCACCTAATTCGCGCCGCTGCCGACTCCGCCGCAGCGAAACAAGAATTGATGGATAATTACGGTCTTTCCGAACAGCAATCCGATGCAATTCTGCAAATGCAGCTCAGGCGTTTGACAGCATTAGAAGCGCAAAAAATTCAGCAAGAACACGAAGAACTGCGAGCTAAAATCTCCGATTTGGAAGATATCTTAGCGCGCCGGGAACGCATCTTAGAAATCGCCGAATTTGAAGCAGTCGAAATCCAAACCAAAATCGCCACTCCTAGACGCAGCGTCATCGAACACGCCGAAGGAGAAATCGATGAAAGAGATTTAATTGCCAACGAACAAGCAATTATTCTGATCACAGAGCAAGGCTACATCAAGCGGATGCCTGTCAGCACTTTCGAGGCCCAAAGTCGCGCTACTCGCGGCAAAGCAGGCGCGAAAATGAAAGAAGACGACGGAGTAGAACATTTCCTTTCCTGCTGCGATCACGATAGCGTTTTGTTCTTCAGCGACAGAGGTGTAGTTTACTCTGTCAAAGCTTATCAAATCCCCGTCTGTTCCCGGACAGCCCGCGGCACTCCCGTGGTGCAACTGCTGCCGATTCCTATAGAAGAAAAAATCACTTCTATGGTGTCAGTGACAGAATTCACCAGCGAAGAATACTTGGTAATGTTGACTCGCGGCGGCTACATCAAGAAAACCGCACTTTCCGCTTTTGGCAACATCCGTACTAATGGATTAATCGCGATTTCTCTAGAAGAAGGCGACCAACTGCGCTGGGTGCGGAGAGCAAAAGTGGGCGACAGCATCATCATTGGTACGCGCCAAGGGATGGCAATTCATTTCCGCACCAATCACGAACAGTTGCGCCCTGTCGGCCGCGCGACGCGGGGTGTAAAATCGATGAAATTGCGATCGGGCGATGAGTTGATCAGCATGGACATTTTGCCCAGTTCAATTGTTGCCGAGATTGCTGAATTGGAAACTGAAGATTCGGAATTCGAGGGAGCTAATATTGCTCAATTAGAAACGGGCGACTCGGAATTTGAAGGGGCAGAAATTGCTGAATTGGAAACGGAAGATTCGGAATTGGAAGATGAAGAATTAGAATTGCAATCCGAGGAAATTGAAGGCGAAGATGCTGAAGAAATTTCCACAGTTAGCAGCGAAGTTCCTTCCGTGTTGGTAATCACCACCAACGGCTATGGTAAGCGGGTTCCAGTTTCTCAATTCCGCCTACAAAGACGGGCGGGCAAGGGATTGACGGCTACTAAATTTAAGTCGAAAAAGGGTAAGGATCAGGTAGCTGCGCTGCGAATTGTCAATGAAGATGACGAGTTGATGATCATTACCAACCGAGGTATTATTATCCGTCAGGCTGTGAGCGCAATTTCTACACAATCGCGAACTGCAACGGGGGTGCGGGTGCAGCGGTTGGATGAGGATGATTCGATCGTAGCTGTGGCTTTAGTGCCGCCTGCGGGTGAAGAATCGGCCGAAGAATCGGAATCTGAGGAAGTGGCAGAATAGTCATAGGTTAATAGTTTGTAAGGTACGCAGCGCGTACCTTACTGCTGAATGGTAAAAATGCGATCGTCTATTCCCGGTTTCTGCTTCCAAGACTGGTCAACATTTAATACTAATTATGAAAAAATACCTCTAGGGACACGGCATTGCCGTGTCCTTAATGCGATCGTTGACAATCGATCCAATAATTGCTATAGCATAAGAGAATCAAAAAGTTAATAGCAAAAGTCTGTAAAAATGCCTTATTTAACAGCAGAAAACGACATCAAAGCACTCATCGCTAAATTTGCCCAAGCTAAAGTCCTGTGGGTTGACACAGAAATAGCAGACTATAAATCCAACCCCAGATTATCTCTGATTCAGGTGTTAGCTGACTCCACAGATTCGAGTGGAGATGGCACTTTTCTACTAGATGTCTTGGATAAACCTGAATTGGCAAAAGATTTTATCAACCAAATCATGGTCAATCCAGATATTGAAAAAGTTTGGCACAACGCCAGCTATGACATCAGATTTCTAGGCAATGACGACGCTCAAAATGTCACTTGCACATTGAAAATGGCGAGACAGATTCCTTATTACATCCTGCCATTACCTAATCGACAACTCAAAACTTTAATAGAAACACTTTGCGACATTGCTTATGTTGATAAAACAGAACAAAGCGGCGATTGGGGCAAGCGTCCCCTGACCCAGAAGCAGCTAGAATATGCTAAGATGGACGCGGTTTATTTAGCTGGAGTGCATCGCCGCCTGGCAGAAATCCTTGCCCAATGTTACCCCGAACCCGCCACGGAAAACTTGACAGCATTGGGCGAAAAATATCAGGAAATAGAATCTCAGTGGAAGCCGCTAGATTCAGAAATCGCTGAAGTGAAAGAACGATTTAAAGCGGGGATGATGGCGCAAAAGCTCAAAGATAGTTCTTATTTTGAGCTTTCCAGTTCGATAGCTATGAAAGTAGATTTTCTCACCCTGGCAAGACTGACGCAAACTGAGGGAATTGAGTTAAATTTTCCGGTAACGCTGACGAAAGAAATTCAAAAACAGTTAGGCAAACTCATCGATCATCCATCTTTGGAAGTGGAAGATATTGCTAGTTGGCGGTTGAGTTCTAATGTACAGCAGCGGCGAAAATCTACTAAGAAAATTGCGCCGGAACCGGAGAGTGAGGATTTAACAGCCTTGGGGGAAAGGTACAAAGAAATTTTGCCCGAATGGAAGTTGCGGGATTCTGAAGTTGAGCACCTGAAAGAGCGCATTAAAAAAGCAATGTTGGTGCAAAATCAGGAAAATACTCCCCATTTTAAGTTATCCAGTTCCTCGATTTTGAAGGTAGATTTTGCTAAATTGGCAAAACTTGCGCTATCTGTGGGAGTTGAGTTAGATTTTATGGTGACGCTGACTCAATACATCCAAAAGCGGTTAGGGGAAGCGATTAACAAAATTGATGTGCAAATTGAGTATATTACGAGTTGGCGGATGACGGCTAAGACTATGGAAGAGGAAGATGATGATGAAATCCCTTTTTAACTACTAAAATATCACGTTTCCTCTCATTTTTCTGTGTTATCCAGGGTATACGAGCGTGAGAAAGAGGTCTAGAAATAATGCCAAGTAAGGGGGGGTTGCATCCTGTATACCTGTTGATAAAAGCGATGTTTATTACGAGTTAAATTGATTAACTATTGTACAGATTCAGAATATTTATCCAAATAATTCACCCACTGCTCTCCATCTTGCGCCAACGACAAAGGTACTCCGTCTGCGGTATTTTTTGCTTTGTTCTTTAGGCGGAACTTCCCCGCTTTGGGGCAGGGCTGTTTCATTCGACCTAGGGGCTGTGCCACCGTGCCGGCCCTCTTGGTCTCACCTGCCGATCGAATCCTCTAGGTCGGGGGTAGGCACTCTTGGCACTACAAGAGTCAAAATTCATGTTTTTGGTGAGAATGAAACAGCCCTGCCCCAAAGCGCAGCGCTGTTTCATTCTCCGAAAAACCAGGATTTTGTAGGGGCAATGCTAAGAGTGCCCGCCCAGGCCCAGACACGATAAATTGGGCATTTCAGCGATCGGGGCAACCACGGGGGGTTTGCCCCTACAAGAGAATGAAACAGCCCTGCCTTCTAGGGGCGGCCTCAGTTATTCAGATTTCAGAGATGCCATATCAATGCAGAAGCGGTATTTCACATCGGACTTGAGCAGTCGCTCGTAAGCTTCGTTGACCTTCTGGATGGGAATGACTTCGACATCGGCGGTGATGTTATGTTCGCCGCAAAAGTCGAGCATCTCCTGGGTTTCAGCGATGCCGCCGATATTAGAGCCGGAGAGACTGCGGCGGCCCATGATCAGGCTGAATGCCGCGACCTCCAGGGGCTTCTCAGGTGCGCCGACAAGGGTGATGTTGCCGTCGCGGCGGAGCAGGTTGAGATAGGCGTTGATGTCGTGTTTGGCGGAGACGGTATCGAGAATGAAATCGAAGCTGCCAGCGTGCTGCTGCATTTCGTCGGCATTGCGGGAGACGACTACTTCGTCAGCACCGAGGCGCAGCGCGTCTTCCTTTTTGTCGGGCGAGGTGGTGAAGACGACGACGTGGGCACCGAACGCACGGGCGAACTTCACGCCCATGTGACCCAGCCCGCCAAGACCGACTACGCCGACCTTCTTGCCCTTAGTGACGCCCCAGTGGCGCAGGGGCGAGTAGGTGGTGATCCCGGCGCAGAGGAGCGGCGCAACCCCGGCGAGATCGAGGTGATCTGGAACGCGCAGAACGAAGCGTTCATCGACGACGACGCTATCGGAGTAGCCACCATAGGTGACTGGAGCAGTCTTGTGCTTGTCTGGGGAGTTGTAGGTGAAGATCACATTTTGGCAAAACTGCTCAAAGCCAGCTTTGCAATGGGGACAGGTACCATCCGAATCGACCATACAGCCGATCCCCGCGAGGTCGCCGGGCTTGTACTTCGTCACTGCTGAACCAACTTGAGTGACCCGTCCGACGATCTCATGACCGGGGACGATCGGGTAGGTAGTAGACATGAAGTCGCTCCACTCATTACGCACCGAATGGACATCGGAGTGACAGATGCCGCAGAAGAGAATTTCGATCTGAACGTCATGTTCGGTTGGATCGCGCCGTGCGATCGTGTCGGATGCCAATGGTGATGTTGCACTAGCAGCGGAATAAGCTTTTGTGTTGTACATGAATTAATGCTCCTAAATAGTACGTGTGCTAGAAGTTTCCATCCGTAGACGTGGAAAGCGCCTCGTGGTCTTTGATCTCTTGCAGACGGGCCTCCAGGGCCGGCTTAATCATCGTGACGGCATCGCTGCCCGCGTGAAACTGCTTCGGCGGGTTCTCCATTCCAGCAATCTTGACCAGAGCATCACCCAACTTCGCCGGGTCGCCCTGTTGTGTGCCGTTGTAGGTTGACCACGTCTCTTGAACACTGCCCTTGGCCGCGTAGTCTTCAATAGTCTGACTGGTCCATTTGGCGTTCTGCGCGTCCAGCAGTTCCGTACGGAAGAAGCCCGGTTCGACGAGCGTGATCTTGATGCCGAAGCGCTCGACCTCGGCCGCGACCGACAGCGAAAGACCTTCGACCGCGAACTTTGATGCGGCGTAGGCGGCGCAGTGCTCGAATCCGATTACGCCCGCCATCGAGCTGATATTGATGATGTGGCCCGACCGCTGCTGACGCATGATCGGCAGCACGGCTCGCATGACGTACACCACGCCGTAGAAGTTTGTAGACATTTGGCTTTCGATGTCGGCGGTGGTCATCTCTTCAAAATTACCCAGCAGGCTGTAGCCCGCGTTGTTAACCAAAATGTCGATGCGACCGAACTGTTTCACCGCCTCACCGACGGCCGTTTTCGCCTGTACCTCGTCGGCAACGTCCAACTGGACAAACGCAAGCTTCTCGCTTGCAACATCGCGCAAGGCATGGCGCACTTTGTCGAGGTTTCTTCCGGTCGCGACGACACGGTCACCTGCTTGTAATGCCGCCTTAGCAATTCCGGTACCGATACCGCTACCAGCGCCTGTGATGAACCAAGCTTTGTTCATAGTCATATCCTCTCAATTACGATGATGCCGTTGCTAATTGACTGAACCATTAGGACGATATAAAGATCGCTACAGCAGGGCCAGGAGTCCAATCACATCTCCAACTTCATAAATCTGTGGCTCAGAGACATTGACAGAAAGCATTAAGGTCAACCTTCGTATTGTTCGTCGCTGACCTTTTCCATCCAGTCCACGGGCTTGCCGTCGAGTACCTCCTGAGTAGCGATATGAGTCATCGCCGCTGGCGGTGAAGGTGACGATGGCGACAATGCTTTGTTGTCGTGCGTTTAGGGTTCGATCGGGTTGGCGACGAACATCACTACACCGTTTGACCGCCATCAATGACCAGGGCGTGCCCGATCGCGAAGGAGGCCGCATCCGAACACAGCCAGACGACGGCGTTGGCGATCTCTTCAGGCTGGCCCATCCTGCCAATTGGCTCCTGCGAGATCACTTGTTCTCGTCCTTCGGAAGTGCCGCCGCTGAAGCGATCCATCATCGGGGTGTCGATGATTCCGGGACACACAGCGTTGATGCGAATGTTCTGCGCGGCGTAGTCGAGTGCCGCCCCCTTGGTCAGTCCGACCACGCCGTGCTTTGCAGCCACGTAAGCAGCTTGACCTTTGAAGCCTTTGACTCCAGCACCTGAAGAGGTATTCACGATCGCGCCGCTGCCTTGCTTGAGCATCAGCGGGATTTCGTGCTTCAGGCACAGGAACACGCCGCGCAGGTTGATGTTGACGATGCGGTCCCACTCCTCCTCTGTAAGGTCGGCTGTCGCCGCTATCTTCTGTTCCACGCCGGCGTTGTTGAAGGCAAAGTCCAGTCGCCCGAAGGTCTCAATGGTCTTATCCAGCGCTGCCTTCACGTCCTCGGCTCGCGTCACGTCGCACCTGACGGCGATCGCCCGCCTGCCGAGTTCCTCGATCGTGCGGGCCGTTTCTTGATTGCCCTGTTCTGAAATGTCAGCGACCACCACGTTAGCGCCCTCACGGGCAAACGCCAGCGCTGTAGCTCGACCGATGCCGTTGGCTGCTCCGGTCACAAACGCAACTTTTCCTGTGTAGTTTTCATTCTTTTTCATCGTCATTATTTTTTCCTTATCAATAGGGATGGATTTTTTTAGAAGCAAGGTTAGCTTTGATGGCATTTTGGTTGTCACTCAGCAGGTTTCTTGCCCTATCAAAACAGAGTTTTTTCTTGTATAAAAATCCAGACGTTTGCAATTCGCCGGAATCGTTTTTCATTGCTTTAGCCTTATTCTAAGAATCCTCAAGGGTACGCAATATAACGATCGTCTAAGATTGTTGTACAATCCTGCAAACTTAGAAATGAACGCTGCCAAAACGACTGAAAAGTCCGCTAGGTCGTTAATGAACGACCAGCAGGCTCTTCGCGAGGCAGACAGAGCACAAGCCCACAGAGACGAACTGACCCAGCGGATTGCACAGGCGATTCGTCATGATGGGACGATTGAGCCGCTGAAGGGATTGCACTTCAATCGCTCCTCCTCACGGTCAGAATCCATTCATAGTGTCTCTATTCCTGCCTTTTGTGTCATTCCTCAGGGCAGCAAAGAAGTGCTTCTGGGCAGCGCGATCGCGCTTCAGTACGACCCGAGGCATTATCTGCTTGGTACGATCGAACTGCCGATGGTCACCCAAATTCTGGAAGCGTCCAAGGCTCAACCGTACCTTAGCCTTCGCCTCGATCTCGACCCCACTCTTGTTGGTTCAGTCATGGTCGAGGCGGGCGATCCCTCACCATAAACGGGTGCCAATGTAAAAGCGATTGACGTGAGTTTATTGGATGTGCCTCTGCTGGATGTGACTATATTTGTTCATTCCTAGTTTCAACCGAACTCAGCGCCGCTTTGAGGGTATGCCAAGCCAAAGTTGCACACTTAACCCGCATCGGATATCGGGAAACACCTTGCATGATATTGAGTTTCTCCAACGGAGGCTCAAACTGAGTATTTCCCGCTACCATCTCGCGGAACTGTTCTACCATTAAAAGCACCTGTGAAATAGTTTTACCTTTGATAGCGATCGCCATTAAGTCAGCAGAAGCAAGGCACAAAGCACAACCTGCACCTTCAAATTTAATATCTGCAATTTTACTTTCTGCTTCATCTAGTAACAGCGTTAAATCAACCACATCACCGCAATAGGGATTTTCTCCTCGGTGTTGACGGTGTACTGGGTTAGTTTTTCCTTTGTTTTGCGGTTTTCTGGCGTGTGTCAAAATTACTTGTTGGTAAATTTGGCGATCGTTAGTTTTCATAATTTCTTCACTCTTTAAAATTATTTAATAGCAACTGCTTGTAATCGTCCGGGGTATCAATATCAATCGCAGCTTCTGGTATGAGCAGAATCAATCCTGTATCTATATATTTTTGTATTAACGCTTTTGCACCTTTATCTCCTTCAAGCTGCATCAGTTCTGGAAATAAGGCCTTGCTAAACAGGGCAGGTACACCTGTAGTTTCGTTATACTTTGAGGCAATAATTACTTTTTGCGTTTCTTGATAAGACTGAATCAATTGATTGAAAATCTGGGGAGAAACTAGCGGCTGATCTGCAAGTGAGATGATAACTGCATCAACTTTAGAGTTAGTTTTCAGTAGCATACTAATACCAGCGCGAATAGAAGAAGACATTCCCTCTTGCCATTGGGAGTTCTCTACAACTTGCACTGCCTTTGGCATTAGTTCCGGTTTAATTTGTTCTACATAAGCTCCCAGGACTACTATGATAGGTTGGCTCATAGAAGCTAAGGCAACTTCAACCGCATGGAGTATCAGGCTGCGTCCTTGATAAGAAAGCAATTGTTTTGGTCTTCCCATGCGGGTTGCAGATCCAGCAGCGAGAATAATTAGACCAATTTTAAATACCATACCCAAGTTTTGAATTTCTGATTATTAAGAACATACTCGTATAGCCTTTCTCAGTAACATGAGGTACTATCTGGCATAGGGCATAGGGCATAGGGCATAGGGCATAGAGCATTGGGCATTGGGCATTGGGCATTGGGCATTGGGCATTGGGTATTGGGCATTGGGCATACCTCACCACGCGATCGAACCGCTATATTAAGAACATACTCGTATTAGCCATTAATTTTTTGATAATTGACTGTTGATTGAATCATGAATTGGTACAGTGCGGTTTCTTAAAAAACCACCTTGATGCTTTGCTGTTACTGCTTGAATTTCGGCGATAATCGCCAGAGCAATCTCTTCGGAATTATCGGCCCCAATGTCGAGTCCCACCGGACTATATAAATTTTGTTCCTGTTGTGGAGTGGGGATAACTCCTTCTTCTTGTAGTTCTTGCAATAATCGGGCTGTTCTTTTCTTAGGGCCAAGTACACCTAAGTATTTTAAGCCAGAAGGCAATAACACTCTCAGCAATTCCAGGTCGTCTAAATAATTATGAGTCATAACTACAGCAACAGTACGCTCATCTATCTCGATTTTTTTTAATACATCCTGAGGAGAACAAAATTCAACTCGATCTGCTTCTTGAAAACGCTTGCGGCTTGCTTCCCGTTGGCGGTTATCAACTACAGTAATATGCCATCCTAACTGTTGGCCAAAGCGAACAACGGGAAGAACGTCATACCCAGCACCCAAAATTACCAGCGACAGCGGCGGCTGAATGACTTGAATAAAAACTTCAACTTTCCCGCCTATTAACTGATATTGTTTCCCTACCGAGGTTTTCTGTTGAAGTGCTGCTTGTGTATCCCTTAAAACCGCTGCTGCTAATTCCTCATCGCTGATGTGGTTGATGATATCTGAATTTAGTAGCAAGCGATCGCCTATTTGAGATTTGCTTTCACCCTCTATATTAAATACAGTTGCAATAGCACTCTCAAACCGAGCATCAAGGCATTTGTGGAGAAAACTAATTTGGTTCGGCTCGTTTACTGGCAACGATTCAATCAAAACATAAGCAATGCCTTGACAGCCAAGCCCCAATCCCCAAATTAAATCTTCCTCCGAGGTGGAGTCATACTTAACCACGCAAGGAGTACCAGTGTTCATTACCTGCTGTGCTTTCTCAAATACATCACTTTCCAAACAGCCACCGCTAATTGCACCTACTATCAAGCCATCTGCACTCATCAACATTCGCGCACCAGGACGGCGATAAGTTGAACCTTCCACTTTAACTAAAGTTGCCAAGGCTAGCTTTTTCGTCGTGTCTTTTACTTGCTCTAAAGCAGCCTTAATATCGTGTATTTCTTTCATTGCTCAGCCTAAAAATTTTTGTATCTCACTGTTTAAGTTTGATTATAAGGACTTCAGCATAGGGCACGATATAACGATACTTGCAAGTTATTGTACAATCCTGCAAAATTATTCTTCTAAACTAATCATGGGACGAGCTGTAAGCTGCTACGCATCTAAATTGAATAAAGAAACGGGCAGGATGCCCGTTCCACAAGAATTGTAGAAAAATTGACTGTCAAATTAGATGCACAGCAGCTTAAAGCTTTGGTGTGATGACTTTTAGCTTACTTGCTTGTCCCTTTCTTATCCCGAACTCACGTTACATAAAAATCGCACGGCTCAGACGAACCCCGAAATCGGCATCCGGATTTGTCGTGGCGTCCCCAAGCCGCTCTTGAATCACTGCAACTGCTAAGTCCCGGCGCTTTGGCGATCGTGATGCGTCGGCAGATGCCAGGGCTGCCGCCATCTGTTCGCGCGTGAGATCGGTGCAATAGCAGGGCGATCCGGGTTGCTGACGCCACGAATCGGCGAGCGTGCCGGCGTCGAAAGCATCAAGCCCGGTGTCTTCGACCAGCGCCATCGCCACGGAGCGATCTTTCTGGCGGTCAGCAGCCACAGGGAGGGCTATACGGTCAGGGCTTCCAGCAGGCTTGCCCAAGGTGGCGAAGGAGCCAGACCCGATCGCGTTCCACGCCTTGGCGATCGGCCGGCCTAGCTGTTGGGCCACCCAAAGGCTCTCAACCTGCCCGGCCTCGATGGCATCGATCTTGTCGTCGCGGTGGGGATAGTAATTCGACGTGTCGATGACGACTGTCTCGGTTGGTAGGTTGGCGATTAGCGGCGCGATTGTGGGAATGCGGTTGAGAGGGATCGAGAGGATCACCGCGTCAACGTCCTCCACCGCTTGGGCCGTCGAGACCGCGCGTGCGCCGCTCGCCAGCACATCGGCCTCGATCGTCTCAGGGCCCCGAGAGTTGGCCACCTTCACGTCATGTCCGGCTGCACTGAGTTTGCGTGCCAAAGTCTTCCCGATATGGCCAGTGCCAAGAATGCCTATCTTCATAAAACGATTTCCTTTTACTGGGTAAGAGTCTCATTCCACTGCTGTACATCATTTGGGCCGGTCTTACCCGGAGTGAATTATACTCCCGCGCTAGTGATAAAAGAGGGTTATTCCGTGGGAGTTTCGTCGGCGCGCCGATCAACCAGATCGAGCAGCTGCGCCTTGTTCGCCCTTGCCCAGTCGCGCACGCTGGTGGCGGGCCGCCCGAGCAGGAAAGGCACGTCGTCCTTGACGGTGCCCATATAGCCCATCCGTCCATCGGCGAACTGTGTCAGAAGCTCGAACGAACTGCGGGCATACCAGTCCTCGACTTCCACCGTGCCTTGCTTGAACAGCGCCTCCATCTCCGACGCACCGAGCACGTTGCAGCGGATCTCACGGTCCAGCACTTCGCTGAGTGCGGTGGCCAGTTCCGTTCCCGTCATGGTTTCGGTGCTGAGATAATAGTCCTTCGCACCATGGCGCTCCGGACCGTCGCGCAAGACCTTGGCGGTCACTGCGGCCAAATCGTGAAGCGCGACGTAACCGACTCGGTTCTCGCCCCAGAAGGTCGAGAAGGTGCCGCCGATGGGCGGCGACATGCTAAGCATGTTTTCGAGAAACACATTCGGATGCAAGTGCGTCCAGGCGATGCCGCTGGCCTCGATGTAGGCTTCGACCAGGGCGAACCAGCAATATTTCGAGTCGGTAGCGTCTTCCGCCGCGAAGACGCCCTGGTTGACGATGTGCTGCACGCCCGCCTTCTTCGCCGCGTCGACCACGGTCTTGGTCTGGTGGGTCATTGCGATGGTGTAGCCGGTGAGGATGTTCATGCGATCGACGCCACAAAGCGCCGGGCCGAAGGTTCGCGGATCGTCGAGGTCGAACAGGACGGCGTCGCGGCCTTCGCCGCGCAGACGCTCCAGATCCTTCTGCTTACGCACGCCGACGCGGATGCGGGCATTGCCGGGCGTGCGATCGAAATCCTCTAGGATTAGCCGGCCGGTCTGGCCGGTGACGCCCATGAGGAAGATGAGCGGGCTGTTGTCGGTCGCCATGATTGCTCTCCGGTTGTTTGTGTGGATGTCGAACGGGAAGAGGCGTGGCGCGGCTCAACGCATGATGCGATGATCATGTGACGAGCCATGTCACGTCTCACTGTTGTGGTCGGTCGGGACGATCGGCGTGACGGGCGGGGAAGTTGTTCTCCAGCCCATGACCGCCTTCACATGAACAGCGCGCGGGTCAGGCGCACGGCATAGTCAGAATCAGGGTTGGTAGTGCTATCACCCACCCGCTCCACGATCGCCTCGATCGCAAGCTCGCGGCGCCTGGGCAAGCGCTCACGTTCCGCCGAGGCGAGCGCGGCAGGCATCTCCTCGCGGCTGAGGTCTGTGCAGTAACAGGGCGAGCCGGGCTGCTGGCGCCAGGACTCGGCAAGCGTGCCTGAATAGACCGCGTCGAGACCGGTTTCGTCGACCAGCGTCATCGCCACGTCGCGCTCCCGGTCGCCATCGGCGGCGACGGGGATTGCGATGCGACCCGCTGCCCCTGCAGGCGCGCCCTTGTCGGCGAAGGATGCGGACGTGATCGCGTTCCATGCCTTGGCAATTGGGCGACCGATCTGCTCGGCGACCCACTCGCTCTCGGCCTGCCCGCCTTCGAGCGCCGCAATTTCGCCGTCACGCTTGGGATAATAGTTGGACGTGTCGATGACCACCGTTTCGGCGGCCACGTCTGCGAACAGTGGTGCGATCCGGGGGATGGCGCCAAGCGGCGTGGACATGATCACCACATCAACCCGTGTGACCGCCTCCGCCGAGGTGACCGCACGGGCACCGTTCTTGAGGATGTCGACGTCGATTGTCTCGGGGCCGCGCGAATTGGCGACCTTCACGTCGTGTCCGGCCGCGCTCAGTTTTGTCACCAGCGTCGTGCCGATATGGCCCGTGCCAAGAATGCCTATCTTCATAAAACGATTTCCTTATACTGGGTAAGAGTCTCATTCCACTGCTGTACATCATTTGGGCCGGTCTTACCCCGAGTGATTCTCGAAGTAGGGGCGCGCGGCCTCGTCCGCCTCGGCGCGCGGTAGCCAGCAATCTGCCCGGCGTCAGCCTGCGCCAGCGCGGCTTTTACTTCTGGTCTGTGGGTTACGTCTGTTAAATGACCAATCATCCCCATCCGAACATTTTTTAATGGTGAAAGGTCACGCTCTCTGAGACGGGAACGCGCCCCATCCGAACACTGTTGACTGGTGCTGTGAAGTCTGGATAGCCAAACGCAATGGCAAACATCAGCTTGAGTTCATCGGAGATACCCAAATATTCGCGGATGGTCTGTGCAAAAAAGCCAATGGCGGTCTGCGGAATACCTCCTAAACCGCGCGCCGTCAGAGACAACAAAAACGTCTGGCCATACATTCCAATGTCACCGCCAACGCGCACATTATCTCCAAAGGAAGGCATGAAGAGCAGAGCGACATGAGGTGCACCGTAGAAGGTGTAATTTTTTGCAGCGGCTTTATGACGCGCGATCTTGTCGCCCCGTGCCACACCCATCGCCTCATAAAAGGTTTTGCCGTGTTCAATTCGGCGTTCACTATAGGCGCCATAAAAGCACTCCATATCGAAGCTAAAATCCGGCGTGAAATTCTCCGCTTCGTTTTGCTCGGTTAGAATGCGGCCCAATTCTTTGATCTTTTCGCCCGAAACGATGTGTGTGTTCCACGGCTGCGTGTTGCAATTCGATGGAGAATATTGTGCATCTTCCAAGACTTGCTTTATTTGAGCGTTAGGGACGGGTGTTGGTAAAAATGAGCGGAATGAGCGGCGCGCTCGAACTGTCTCTTCAAAAGAGAGTGTTTGTGATGGTTCATTTTCTAATTCAATGAGACCGTTTGAAAGGTGTGTTGCGTTTGACATCGTGAAACCTCAAAAGATGGTGTCAGTTGGAAGGTGGTTCGTGGTCGAGAGCCTTGGCTGAACGGGGTATTGCCAGCCCGTTCAAGGTGTCGCGAAGCTCGGCAAGGTCTTCATCGGAGAGACGGCAGGCCGTCTCGATCTTTTCAGGGATCGAGCACGCTGCCTCGCGGAGTGCCTCGCCCGCTTCTGTCAGATCGATAAGAACGCGGCGTTCGTCCTGCTGGTCACGGGTGCGCGTCACCAACCCCGCGCTCTCAAGGCGCTTTAAGAGGGGCGTCAAGGTTCCGTTATCCATACC
>NZ_JAUBRM010000099.1:0-19845 GCF_036701905.1 Microcoleus sp. MON2_D5 | reverse complement strand
TTTTAACTTCCGCAAAAATCCGTCTACCATGATAAAGTTCCTCTTTTTTATGTGTTGAAAAACGACTGTTTTAGATTCGGAATCCCAGATTTAATTGAACGTCACGGAACCTACCATCTAAAATCTCAAATGGTTACACTACTGTGCCGGAACAGGACTTGTAGCTTCCGGCAAGCTAGTAAGGTCTCGACTGGTATTTTGGTTGTTGTACCCCTCGAATTCGCGGTAACACGTTGCCGAACTCTCCGTAGCCAGCCGGGTCGCCGTATGGGTCTTCGCTGGCTAGAGCCAGGTTGTCGAACTGTCCGGGATTTGAGGCATCTTCGTAATAGCCGTCAGGAGCGACTTGCTCGCTGTTTGACCCGACGATCGCATCTTTTAACTTCCGCAAAAATCCGTCTACCATGATAAAGTTCCTCTTTTTTATGTGTTGAAAAACGACTGTTTTAGATTGGGAATCCCAGATTTAAGGGAAACTCACGGAACCTGCAATCTAAAATCTCAAATGCTTAGACTACTGTGCGGGAACAGGACTTGTAGCTTCCGGCAAGGTAGTAAGGTCTCGACCGGTATTTTGGTTGTTGTACCCTTGGAATTCGCGGTAACGCGCTGCCTCGGACTCCGGAACTTTAATTCCTTCAGGCGGGGGCGTTACCCAGACCGCGCGATTCTGGGCATCGCGGTAGTAAACGCGACCGTTTTTGGAAAGGTAATGTTTTCCCTGCGGCCCCTTTTCTTGTTTATTTTTGTACTGATTGTAGATGTAGTAAAGGGCGGCTGCTCCTGCTAAAGTAATCCCTACTTTTTGAGCATTGTTCAGTCCTTTTTTTGCTTGTGGGGAAGGAGTGGGGCCGCGATTAGTTTGCACTCCTCCAGCGCGAGTGTTGTCAACAGGAGGCGGGGGAGCGTCAGTTCGTCCGTCAGAACCGCAAGCACTCACAAAGGGAAAGGTCAGCAGCGTTGTCAGCAGCAGAGCCATGAAGCGCGATCTTTTGGGTTCGGGTTTGATTGTGTTCATTGCCGCTCCGAATTGTCGGGATTACAGGTAGGGTGTGTTCTGGCGAGGTTGAGGAACCTGAGCTGCTGCCAACAGTTTTTAGAGTAAATTAATTTCTCAAAGCAATTTTGACAAAAGTAGTTGCTGAGAACTTAACAGCGCAGGTACGGTATTGCCTTTGTATTCAATCATCCTCAAGTCTCTCGAAAATTAGCTCATTCCAGGGATATAAATAAACTTTCTTTTATTTCAGTCTGGAGGTATATGCAAATGCGCGCCTTCGGGTAAGAATAAATTCTGTTTGTGGACTGCTCACAGCAAAGTGAAGCAGACGGACGGGGGGAGTCCGAAACTCAAAGCAGCACGGGCGAGGGAAAAAAGGCGGGATGTATAAGTCCGGCGGTGTTTAATTGCGCCGGAGTGCTTGACTCAGATGCCGACAATTTTGTTGGGGAAATTCTGGAGAGGTCGATCGCACTATTGTAGAAATCAATTAACCGCGATAGAAAGCCCCCGAAGCTTTTCGGATATTTATGAAATTAAAGAATTTATTTACTGCTGGATTGTCCATCGCAGTTGTATTTACTGCGGTAAAATATCTAACTTTTTCAAATCAACAAAACCAAGTCAAGGAATTGCTGCAAACCAAACAGTGTCCCGAATGCAATTTCAGCAATGCCAACCTAAAAGGATTAGACTTGCAAGGAGTCAACTTGCAGGGAGCTAATCTAGAAGGTGCTAACTTATCAGGAGCCAAGTTGACCAATGCCAACCTCAAAAATGCCAACTTAAATAGAGCCAACCTGACGGGAGCTGATTTGGGCTGTGCTGGCATCACTTTTAACCTTGAGGCTAATGAAAAAAAAGCAAATATGGATTTTAATGTCACCGCTGTTCCACAGCAGAATAACCCAGAAAATGCAGTAGTTGGTTTCAATATGAAAGCAACGGATCGAGGAGCGACCATGCGTTTCAACCTCATGGGATGCGCTGATTTCTCGAATGCTAGCTTGCAAGAAGCTAAAATGCCCGATGGCACAATTCATCCTTAGTAAGACCAGCAAATACTGTTTATATCTATAAAATCGGAAGAAAACCGCCGCCTGTTTGTCAGGCAGCGGTTTTTTAAGAAATGAACTGCACGCCTAAAATTAGTGAGCAGAACCGTTACCGTGATACTTGTCAGTATCGTAGAATCCGTTTTTTGTTCCGAAGAACAGACAGCAAACCGTGAAAACTGCTGTCAAGACTGCTAAAACTAACTTAACGTCCATAATTTACCTGCTGTTGTTGAGTGAGTGCAAATACTCAGATTGTAGAATCTTTTTGGCTGGCGCGGCCATCTACCAGCGTAGCGCCAGATTTGCTGGGCTGTACTCTGGTGCGGCAGTTTCCTGACGGCGAGACGATTCGGGGAATTATTGTCGAAACCGAAGCTTACGGCCCAGGAGATCCCGCTTGTCATGCTTACCGACAGCGAACTTCTCGCAATGAGGTGATGTTCGGGCCTGCGGGTATGAGCTACGTTTACTTAATCTACGGGATGTATCACTGCTTTAACGTGGTGACGGATGCAGAGGGAGTTGCTAGTGCTGTGCTGGTTCGAGCTTTGCAGCTAGATCCGGTTCCCCAACAATTCGCTGGAATTCCCGATAAGAAGCGATCGCGCCTCGCCGCCGGGCCTGGGAAACTGTGTAAGGTACTGGAGATCGATCGAACTTTAAGCGGTTTTCCCTTGGGTGCAGGCCAACCGCTGCGGTTGGAACACCGGAGCGAGAACTTTCAGCAAGCTGTGGAGGAGGGTACAATAAATTTTGTGCAAACTACGCGGATCGGGATTTCTCAAGGAATTGATTTGCCTTGGCGGTGGTATGTAGGGAACTCTACCGCTGTGTCACAACTCTAGTAATGTCAAAGGTATCAGTGTAAATTTTGTCGCTTATCTCAGTGAAATTATGGCTTACTCTTCTGAAAATCCGATCGTACAACTCAAAAAATGCCTAAGCCTGGTTCAGGATGTTAGCACTCACACCGAAGCCAACCGGGCCTTCGAGCAATTGTGCGGGATTATCGATGCTGAAAACCCAATGGCGGCGCAACTTTTGGAGATGTTGTGGGAAGAAGCAATTATGGCGAGGCGATCGGCTTTATTTTGGCAACAAATGAGCGATGTTGAGAAAGATATGGCTAATAGAATGATGGAAAATATGACGCAGATGCGGCAAAACTATTTGCGGCTGATGCAGGAAATGTAGACAGTAATTGGTAAGTCTGTGTTTGTAGTGAGGACTTTAGTCCTCTCTTTATCAATAAAGTTTTCTAGATGTAGGGTGCGTCAGCGCCGATATTTGACGCTGCTGAAACAGTTAGTTTCCGGGACACCCTACAATAAATTCTGCTACTTCATTAAAGCAGCGCCGCGGTTGTAAAGTTCGCGCGCGTAATCAGTCCAAGTTCCCTGTCCCCAATACCGGAAACAGCTTGTTTGTAGCAGCAAGTTGTAAAGCAAAGCTTGCTGGTATTCAAACTGCTTGGTAACTGAAGCATCTTGCTGCACCAGCGGGTCGTATTTTTTGTGAAATGCAGCGCTAAGTAGATTCATCGGTTCCAAGACATTTTCGTAGCCTTTCACCCAACTCAAATCGTTAGTCCAAGAAGCACCATCCATGTGAAAATTATGGTCTGTTTGCTTGAGTTGGGCGATCGCACTTTCCACTTTTTCCGGCGTCGCATTATCAGGATCGACTAGGTGCCAGATTTTGTGCTGGTTAATTCCCTGACAAACAGGATAATCTTCAGGATTAACCCCCGCCGCTTCAATTATCTCCAAATATTCAGTGCCGTTTAAACCAACAACGCCGGATTTTCCCCCGCCTTGTTCGCGGTTTTCGTGCCAAGCTTTGACAAAGGCGCTGGGAAATTCATTCATCATCACGCCGCCATTTTCGCCGTCGGCAATCTGGGTGACTAAAGAAGGAACTGTGACATTGCCAATTTGCTGTTTGTTTCGTCCTTTGGCTTCGTAATAAGGCTGCATTTGACCGACCAATTTCGTATCAGAACCTTGGGTTTTAATCAAAGCAGTAATACTGATTGTTTCGCCGCGAGAATTGCGGGCGACTAAACGGTTGGGAATATATTTTTGGTCTTGCGACAATCCCGAACCGTCGGGATTTTCTACAGAATGTTCCTGCATCATCAGCCAGCGGTAGCCGCATTCTTTCAAAGCTTTGATGTATTCGTACAGTGTATCTGGGTGATTGGGAAAGTGCATTTCTGGGGGCGAAAAACCTTTAACCCGCTTCAGGGCATCTATGCCAAAAATGGCGGCAAAATGATGTTGCCATGCTTGAATTTGGAGTTTGATGTCGGGAATGGGAGTTGAGGGAATGACGGCGTGACTCCACATTGTCCCCAGCCATTCTACGTGAGGTTGATATTGAGGATCGCAGGTAATGCGCTTGAGATTATCAAAGATATCGTCGCGTCCCATTTGGCGCAATCCCCACAACAAATTGCCCGAATAGTCGAGCATAATTCGCGGGTTGCAGCCTTCAGCAATCAGTTGTGGGATGAATTCCCCCATGCGAGAATAGCACCAAGCAAACACTCCCGCATTGTGGTTATCTCCTTGGTTGGGATGTTCAAACATATTCTGGAGATTGCTGATCAGTTCGCCGTTTGCACCTGCAGGAATTGTCGGTTGGTGCATATGGAGGGCGCAGGCGAATCCGGCTTGAATGTTTTCCAGGCGCAGATTTGTGGTAGGTAGAAAGATTGGTTCGTTGCTATTGGCTGCGGCACTGATTTCTGCTTCGGAGCCGCAAATATTGGGTAATCCTGAGTTGATTTCTTGTAAAATCGGTAAATTGGGAGATTGTGCGATCGCAGGCATAAATTTTTCTCAACAATTGTGGAGGGGCGTTGTCTGCTATTGCTAAGATAGCTAGATACTTTAACAGTAGCAGAGGAAGTCTGCAAAAGATAAATTTCACAAGATAAGTCCGGGAGCGTGGAAGCCCCAAGTCATGGGTCAAATGTTTAACACATTTCAAGTAAATAGGCGAGGTATATTATGAAATACGAAATCAAGGTTTTGGAGCCAACGGATTTGTGGTACATCCAAAATAACATCAATCCTGAAACCAATAAGTTTTACCATCCCACTAAAAATATTCCCCTCGTTCAGCAAGCGGAAATTAACTTGAACAATTCGGGAGTGATAATTCAAAAAGGTGCGCTGCATTGGTGTATGGGAAAATTGACTTCCGGTGTTTATAAAACGGATAACCGTTTGAAAGATATGTGGGTATCTTTGACAACGGAAATGGACTACAACGCTCCCGTATATCAAGGGACTGGTACTGTGAAACTGGAACCGAGACAAAAAGGCCATTTCCTGCATTATACGCCGATCGAGCTTTCGGATGCGGAGCAGTGGGAGTTTGATGACGGTATATTTCAGTTTTGTTCGGACAATGTAGTTATCGGTGCTAAAAAACTGAAATTCCGACAAATGGCTGCTTCTAATGACGGTAGGTGGAGAATTGCTGTTACAGCTTTGCGCGAGCAAAAAGCTACTGTTTTAGCCGCTACAAGTTCACCGGCTAAGATTGTCGAACTCAGACAAGGTGAAACTTTGATAGCTGATTGTGATTTGGTTAAAGGATTTACCAAGGGGATTGAAGAAGATTATCGAAAATTAGGTCATTTTGGCAAAGGGGGTGGAGAGGGTTATGTTTGGTTTTATCAGGGCAAAGGTAAATTATTAGTATGTGAAAATGATGCTATGGGTTTGGGTTGAGTTATTGACAGCGACAGAAGATTCGCTTGATGAAAACGAATCGATTTGACAAATTAGTTTGATTGTTGCAAAACCTGGCAAAACAGGAGATCGATTACACTTTGGCACATCAGGGACACGGCAGTGCCGTGTCCGTACCTGTATTTAAAGTAACCGTCCTGATCGCCCTAATCGGTCTCCACTTCTGCTACCTGCGTGTATTTTCCCTGTATTCCCAATGGCCGACTTGCTTATCTGCCTAGAAATCATATACTTTGTCAAGTTAAGAAAATATTTTTTTGATTCATTCAGGAGCGAGAAAAAAAAATGTACATAGTACAAATTGCCTCGGAGTGCGCCCCCGTCATCAAAGCAGGAGGTTTGGGCGACGTAGTTTACGGTTTGAGTCGGGAGTTAGAGAATTCCGGCCACTGCGTCGAGGTTATTCTACCCAAGTACGACTGCATGAGGTACGACCACATTTGGGGACTTCACGAGGCCTACCGGGATCTGGCTGTGCCCTGGTACGGCGGCGAAATCCTCTGCGATGTCTTGTGCGGGTGGGTGCACGGGCAGTTGTGTTTTTTCATCGAACCTCGATCTCAAGATAACTTTTTTAATCGCGGCTGTTATTACGGCTGCAATGACGACAATATGCGGTTTGCATTTTTCAGCAAAGCCGCTTTGGAATTTTTGCTCAGAAGCAACAAGCGTCCGGATGTGATTCACTGTCACGATTGGCAAACTGGTTTGGTTCCAGTCATGCTGTTTGAAATTTACAAATACAATTGGATGGAAAATCAGCGAGTCTGCTATACCATTCACAATTTCAAACATCAAGGCATGGGAGGTGGCGATATTTTGCAAGCCACGGGTTTGAATCGAGATGATTATTATTTTGAGTACGATCGCCTCCGAGATAACTTTAACCCTTTTGCTATCAACTTTATGAAAGGGGGCATTGTTTACTCGAACTTTGTCACCACAGTTTCGCCGCACCACGCCTGGGAAGCTCATATGGGCGAGTTCGGCTACGGTTTGGGCCACACTTTGCATTTGTATCAAGAGAAGTTTCGCGGGGTGCTCAACGGCATCGATTACGATGTGTGGAATCCAGAAAGTGATGGCTATATTCCGCACCACTACACTAAGGATGATTTGGCAGGAAAAGCCAAAACTAAAAAAGCTTTGCGCGATCGGCTGTTACTGCGCGATGCTGACAAGCCTATTATTACCTTTATCGGTCGCTTGGACGACCAAAAAGGCGTTCATCTCGTCCACCATGCAATTTATTACTCTCTGAGTAAAGGAGCGCAATTCGTGCTTTTGGGTTCCGCGACGGAAGCGGGAATTAACGCGCATTTCCAGCATGAAAGACAGTTTTTAAATGATAATCCAGACTGCCATTTAGAGCTAGGTTTTAATGAGGAACTGTCGCACTTAATTTACGCCGGTGGGGATATGATTGTGGTTCCCAGTAATTACGAACCCTGCGGGCTGACTCAGATGATCGGGTTGAGGTACGGTACTGTTCCTGTGGTGCGGGGAGTGGGCGGTTTGGTGAATACTGTGTTCGATCGAGATTACGACACCCGCCACCTCCCGGAAGAACGCAACGGTTACGTGTTTTACCAAACAGACTACTCGGCTTTAGAGTCGGCGCTCGATCGGGCGATCGGATTGTGGTATGACTATCATGATGAATTTGAAAAACTCATGCTTCAAGGCATGAATTGTGACAATTCGTGGAAATATCCAGCTAAAGACTATGTGGAAATTTACGACCTAATTCGACACAAATAATCATTAGGGTATCCAGTGTGCACCTTATTAACTGTAGGGTTCGCACTGCTAGCCCGCTTCTTGGTAGCTGTTGAGCCTGGTCGCGAAGTCTGACAGTTGATACATGGCGGTGACGAGACTCGCCAGGAGGTGGCTATTGCTTTGTTTTTGGGAGCGCGAGGTTGTTTAAGGAATCTTTTTAAATTTACCTTATGGGCCAAATTTAATAAAACCTCTAAAAGTTGTTGTCGCTCGCAATTAGTAAAAGCACTGTCTGCCATCAAAGGGCAGACAGTCAGAAACATATGGGGGATAGGGCTTGGGAGTTTTTGGAGATGTCTATTGCAAACAAATGTTGTGATACCTATTGAGCAAAAATCTTTGTCATAAATACAGTCCTGGACGCCTCAAGACCTTCATAAGCAAATTTTTTGGCCTTGCATAATAGTGGCATGATTTTGATTTTTTTTGTGGAGGGGCCCATCAGCCCGAAGGCGTGTATTTTCACAGCAGGCGGGACACCCTACAATCATCCTCAAATTGAGCAACGCCAAATTTTTTGCCTAATCGGCGGGCTATAACAAAGTCTTTTCGTAAAAAAATTGCCGGTTGAGCGAAGTCGAGACCGGATTTGTGACCACGGGTGCGTCACCCCTAAAATAGTTACGCTCTCGATCATCAAATAAGAATTACTTGCATTAATATAGTAAAGCAATGACTATAGATGGCTGTAGATACACCATCGTGTCAATTACCAGATGAAAAAATCTATTATTATAGAACAATGAGCATTTCTCGGCGTATTTTTCTTGCCAGCGGTACAGCAATGGCTGTCGTGGCAGTGGGGGAACTAAGCAAAAAAGCCCCTGTCGCAGCCCAAACCGGCACTCTCAACCTTTATTCAGCACGTCACTACGACACTGATAATGAGTTGTACCAAAGCTTCACCAAAAAAACTGGGCTCAAGGTTAACCTCGTTGAAGCGGAGGCTGACCAACTAATTGAACGGATCAAAAGTGAAGGTGCAAATAGCCCCGCTGATGTTTTCATCACGGTGGATGGTGGGCGTTTGTGGCGGGCCAAACAAGCAGGTATCCTGCAACCTGTTTCTTCAACAGTCCTGACATCGGCAATTCCAGCAAGTTTGCGAGATCCTCAAGGTTTCTGGTTTGGTCTATCGCGCCGGGCACGGGTGATTGTTTATAACAAAAGCAAGGTGAACCCTGCCCAGTTGTCAACCTATGAGGCCCTGACAGAACCTCGGTGGAAAGGCAAAGTTTTAGTGCGATCGTCCACTAATATCTATAATCAGTCTCTTGTTGGGGCTATGTTAGCCGCTCATGGAGCTCAAAAAACAGAAGCTTGGGCGCGAGGATTAGTCGCTAATTTTGCGCGTCCTCCAGAGGGAAATGATACAGCGCAAATCAAGGCGGTTGCTGATGGGGTAGGCGATATTGCCATTGTTAATACCTATTATGTAGCTCGCTTAATGAAATCGAAAGATCCAGCAGAACAGGCGATCGCGGCCAAAGTAGGTGTATTTTTCCCGAACCAGCGCGATCGAGGTACCCACGTCAATATTTGTGGTGCCGGTGTAGTCAAAACCTCCCGTAACAAAGCAGGCGCGACCAAATTCTTGGAACACTTAGCCAGTCCCGAAGCGCAACAAATTTTTGCTAGGGGTAATTACGAATACCCTGTGATTTCAAATGTGGCGATCGATCCTGCAGTTGCCAGTTTTGGTACATTCAAATCTGATCCTCTTAACCCTGACGTGTTTGGGAAAAATAACCCCGAAGCTTTAAAGATTGCCGATCGCGCCGGCTGGAAATAGAGGCTTTTTGAACAAGAAGCTACTCTTTGTGATTCGGCGGTTGAAACCGCCGAATTCAACCAACTTTAATTTTTAATTTTTAATTGTACCATCCGGCATTATAGCCCCTTTCAGGTTTGCCCCTTTCAGGTTTGCCCCTGTCAAATCAGCACTATTTAAGTCAGTTTCACTTAAATCGGCGTTACTAAGATTGGCATTATTCAGTTTTGCGCCTCGCAAAAAAGCCCCCTTGAGATTTGCATTACTCAAATCAGCATTTGTGAGATCTGCCCCAAATAAACCTGCTTTTTCCATAGAAGCAGCTTTTAAATTTGCACCTTTGAGATTGACGCTATCGAGTAAGGCTTCATTAAGTTTTATTTTTTCTAGCACAGCACCTTCCAACTTAGCACCATTGAGATTAGCGCTTGTTAAATCAAGGTTGCTTAACTTAGCGGCACTCAGATCGCATCCTGGACATTGCTTAGTTTTTTGTAATGTTTCGAGGGGACTAGCCGCCTGTTTTTGGCATCCAAACGTGACAAAAATAGTAAGTAGTAAGAAAGAGATTGTGCCAGTCGTGCGGGTAAACATTGCTAATTTTTTATTAATCATCTTGATTTGTAAAGGGATAATTTTAACCTTTAACTGTTAACCGTTAACTCTGTTGAAGAATTGCGCGATCGCGCAATTTTCCAACTTAATAAAATAACCGGTAACATCCCCACTAAAACAATTGCCAATGCTGGGCCCGAAGCTTCAGCCAATCGTTCATCTGAGGCAAGTTGATAAGTTCGCACCGCCAAAGTATCAAAGTTAAAAGGTCTAATAATTATAGTAGCAGGTAACTCTTTCATTACATCAACGAATACTAACATCATGGCAGTTAGTAAACCTCCGGTCATCATTGGTGTATGAACTGTAACTAAAGTTTGCATCGGACTATAACCCAAACTTCTCGCCGCATCATCTAAATTAGGCTTGATTTTGCTCAAACTTGACTCCACCGCATTTAAAGAAACAGCTAGGAAGCGAACTATATAGGCAAATACCAAAGCTGCGATCGTACCACTTAACAACAAGCCTGTAGAAATTCCCAAGTTTTCACGCATCCAACTATCAAATAGATTGTCAATTTTTCCAATGGGAACCATAATCCCCACTGCAATCACCGAACCAGGTACAGCATAGCCCATTGCCGCAACTCTCGTTCCTAACTGCACTCCTAAATTAGGATATAACCGTAAACCATAAGCCATAATCAAGGCAATAATTACGGCTAAAAGGGCTGTCAGGGTAGCCAAAATTAAACTATTACGGGCAAATATCCAAAAGCGTTCATCTAAAGTGACTTGCCAATTAGCTAAGGTCAACTTGACTAAAAGACCTGCTGGCAATAAAAAACCAAAAAATAGCGGCATAAAACAAGCAATTACCGCTAAAACCTCCCGAATTCCTTTAAGCTGATAAGTTTGCAGTTGGCGATAGCGACTGCTAGCTTGATAATATTTTGTCCGACTTCGAGACCAGCGTTCTACTAAAATTAAACCCAGAACAAATAATAATAGCATCGCAGCTAGTTGATTGGCTGCAATTCGTTCTCCCATGCCAAACCAAGTCCGATAAATACCTGTGGTGAATGTATCAACTCCAAAATACTGAACAGTGCCATAATCGTTGAGAGTTTCCATCAAAGCCAGTGCTAAACCTGCAACAATTGCGGGTCTTGCCATTGGTAAGGCAACTGTAATAAAACTCCGCCAAGGACTACAGCCAAGTATTCTACTAGCTTCTAGGGTGCAAGTGGATTGCTCCAAAAATGCAACTCTTGTTAATAGGTAGACGTAGGGATATAAAACTAAGATTAGCATTAAGATTGCTCCCGGGAGCGATCGCACGTTAGGAAACCAATAGTCTCCATAACTCCAGCCAAAAATATAACGCAAAGCAGTTTGAACTGGGCCGGAAAATTCTAAAAAGTCTGTATAAGTATAAGCTAGCACGTAAGCTGGGGCCGCTAAGGGTAACAGTAATGCCCATTCAAATACGCGACTGGCCCGAAAGCGACACATTGTTACTAGCCACGCACATCCTACGCCAATCACGACAACACCAAAGCCTACACCGAGCATTAACAATAAAGAGTTGACTATATAACGGGTTAAAACTGTATCGGTTAAATGTTGCCATGTATCTTTAGCTTCAAAAAAGATACTGGATAAGACACCGATCACTGGTATGGCGATCGGCAACGCTAAAGCGATAACCGCAAGTGTCCACCCACTAGCGGATAAACTGCGTAAGGTCGATCGCCCTTGGATTGTCCTGATTCCTGTTTGCTGTAGTGATTGTGGGGAATTTTTCATCTCTAGTAAAAAGTCTAGCTTGCTATTTTATCAGTAGGTGTAAACATTTGTCAAGTCTTTATGACAATTTCTCTCACTAAACTGGTTTATTGTAAAATAGTAAGTTGTTGATTATTTATAGCAATAATGGCTCGACCGATAATTCTGCATTTAGATGGTGTAACAAAACAGTATTCCCAAGCAGCATCACCTGCGGTAGCGTCTGTCACCCTGACATTACATCAAGGAGATATACTGGGGCTGTTGGGGCCATCGGGTTGTGGGAAAACAACGTTGCTGCGGTTAATTGCTGGTTTTGAACAGCTACAAGCAGGGACGATCGCTTTAGCAGGAAAAACTGTAGCCAGTGTTAATATGTCAGTTCCGCCGGAACAGCGAGACATTGGTATGGTGTTTCAAGACTATGCACTATTCCCCCATTTGACAGTCGCGAAAAATGTAGCTTTTGGCTTGACGCATCAAGGAAAAGAGTCAAAGCATAATATTCAGAAAGGTGTCGCAGAAGCATTAGCGTTGGTGGGATTAGAAGGATTGGAAAACCGTTATCCCCATGAATTATCCGGGGGTCAGCAACAGCGAGTAGCCCTGGCCCGTGCTTTAGCCCCTAGACCTGCGATTATTTTACTAGATGAACCGTTGAGTAATTTAGATGTACAAGTACGGTTAAGATTGCGTCAGGAAGTCCGCGAGATTCTCAAAGCAACCCGAACCTCTGGTGTATTTGTCACGCACGATCGCGAAGAAGCACTTTCGATTTCAGATTGGGTAGCGGTGATGCGTCAAGGTCAATTAGAACAGTTTGGCACTCCAGAGGAAGTTTATCAAGAACCAGCATCTCGATTTGTGGCTGAGTTTGTGACGCAAGCTAATTTTGTGTCTGCATCGCTGAAGCAGGATTTTTGGGAAACAGAAGTAGGTTGTTTTGCTGTTAAAAAAGATTCATTTGTAAAAGTTCCTTGTGATGTTTCTACTGAAGGAGAATTGATGATCCGGCAGGAAGATTTAAGTTTATTCTTAGATGAAGATTCGGCTGTTGTGGTTTGCGATCGACAATTTTTAGGTAGAGAAAATCGTTATTGTTTAAAAACTCCGTCTGGCGAAAAGTTATATGCACTTACAACCACAGGAAATGTTTTTCCGATTGGTTCTAAAGTTCGGTTATCTTGTGGTGACAATTCTGCCTTAGCTTTCTTTGTCGGTAAGCCTAAGCCATAGCTAATGGCTAATTGCTAATTGGGAAAAAATCCTCCCCCTCTTCCCATCTCCAAGTCTCCCCCTCTTCCTTCTTGCTTATACTGTCTGATAGGTTTTCTGTCTATCGCTGTTGTCAGGGAAGGGGCTAGTCACGATATCCTCTGCTTTTATACCCGCTGCAATCAGCGCTTGGCTTAGACCTTCCTCAAAGTTATCCTCTTCAATTACAACTTGATTATCGACTAAACGAGCATGAAACAGAATCGTGTCAATCCAGCGCTGTTTATCCCAGCCTGTAGCGAGAATCAGAAAGTGACCCGAATCGACATCACAGACGGGGTAAAGCTGGATCGCCTGTAAACGGGGTTGGGCGCGAGTTGCTTCTTGCAGGGTTTTTTTGAGGATGTCTGCATAGCTTAGTGAGTTATCCATTGGAGAATCGCCTCTTGATTTGGTTCGTAAACTAATAAGTTGATTTTATTTCGCTGGACGGCTAACTGAAAAATTGGTTTTTGAAAGTGTTTAATGTACATCGCTTGGCTCACAGCTAAAAACAACTGACGCTCCGGTTCTTGGCCTTCCAATGCCCATTGGTAAAGCTGAAGCTGTCCCATCGTTTTTTCCAGTTCGCTGATGACTGAGGGTGAATCGAAGTCTTTGATTTCAACAGCGATTTTATGCCCTTCTTTTTCCGCAGTGAAAAACTTTTCGGCTCCTAAGTCGGCTTTCAAAAGTGTCTGTTCTAACACTAAGACTAAAGGATCGTCCGTAATTGTCCACCCGTCTTTTTCGAGGGTGCGACGTAGGGAGAAGTGTAAATTATCGCGTCTAGACATTCGACATTCGAGAATTGAGGTTAGGAAAGATAAGCAGGGACTTTTTGAACTCCTATGTCTTGCAGATATCGCTTATTATGATCTAGGGTAACACATCTGCGATACAATTTAAGTTATACGTTATATAAAACTGGTAGGGAGTTTAAATGGCAAGGCAACCAATTGTTCTCAATGGAATAGAGTTCAAATTCCAGAAAGATGCTATTGAACACTTCAGAAATATGTTGGAGCGCTATCGAAATGGTCAAAGCATAGCAGGTGATGATCACGATATGTTACTAGCTCTTCTGGAGCGCCATCCTGAAGCAGATAAAAAGATTGGATGTGGTATAAAACGTTTGTACAAATATAGAACCGATATGCCGACAAGTTGCTTTTGGATAGAAAGAACAGATGGATCTAAAACAGATTTTTCTTATCGCACAGCGATTTCTGCTAAAGGAAAGTCTCTTTATCAAGATTTTTTAGAAGCCGGTCGTGCCGCTGTTCAAGATGATCTTCGGCTAACTAAAAAAATGTTCTTTGAAAAGTTTGCCGATCAGAATGGAAGAGTTGAATGCGATATTACTGGTGATAAAGTAGCTATTTATGAGAGCCATCTTGACCATAAAAAACCCTTGACCTTTCAGGTTCTTGTGAACACTTTTATTGGCGCTAATGATATTGAAATAAAACCTGAAATGTTGTTAATGTCCCAGGATGCCCAGTTTCAAACAACTATGATTGATCAAGAGTTAAAGGATAAGTTTCGACGATATCATCATAAAATGGCGCAGCTTAGGGTTATTAAAGCGGAACAAAATCTTAGTCTTGGCGGCTCTGAGAGAATTCGGAAGAGCCGTAATCCTGTATTGATTCCTAATGAACTTGTAGGTGACTGACGTATCACATCTCTGTTGGAGTGGATTGACTCAGACTTCTGGTGCATCGCGAAGTTTTCTGGCAGCCACTCAACAGGAAGGTTAGATTTTTTCCCAACAGGTGAAAGCCGATCGCCTGCAACTCCTTCCCATCGCTCGCCCTCTTTCCCTATCCTCAAAAAATACAGCCACCACTAAAGATCAAATCAGATCCGGATCGATCGCCTGCGATCGCCAATATGCCGCCAACCCCCTCAGCAACCAATTCCCCTCGTTATCCCACCAGTCTAACCATTGCTGAGTCTGATTTTGATAACTGCCTTTCGATAGGTCCAATTGTACTCCTATAAGTTCGATCGGGTAGTGAAAAAAACAATATTAAAAAATAAAAGCCTTTCATCCCCGGACTAAAGTCACCGGGATGAAAGGCTTTTGCAGGTTTTAACCAGCCATTAATCTTGTTGGTTTGACAGATTTAAGCTAATTTTATTCAGATGAAAGTATGTTAAATTTCGGACTTTTGTCCTTGCGATTCTGGAACAGCAACTTCTGAATCCGGCTGATTGAGAGCGATTTCTAGAGATTTTGCAATCTCGACTGGCTCGGGAGTACGCTTAGAAAATCCCCAGACAAACATCAAGACAATACTGGAAACTAGCAGCCATTGCGGAGGAACTAAATCCGGATTAATTACTTTCACCAACAACCGCATTCCCACGAACCCAACTGTGATGTAACCAGCACTTTCTAGGTGAACGAACTCATCCAGCCAGCGGATGAACAACCCGGCCATGAATCGCAGGGCAATAATTCCAATAGTAGCACCTGTTACGACGATAAAAGTGTTATCAGAAACAGCGATCGCAGTAGTAACGCTATCCAATGAAAACGCTAAATCCGTAAAAGCAATCATGGGAATTGCTTGCCACACAGACGCAAATCTGGGCCCGTGATGTTCTCCTTCGGAGTCTGTATCTGAAGTAAAATGTTGGAAAACAAGCCACAGCAGGTAGAGAGCACCAAGCAGTTCAAACTGCCAGTATTGAATCACCCAAGTAGCCGTTAAAATTAGGGCGAGCCGCAGTACAAAAGCAATTATCAAACCCAAGTTGAGAGCTTTTTGCTGATCCTTGGCATCTTCCAAACCTTTAGAAATAGACGCCAGGGCGATCGCGTTGTCAGCCGAAAGTACAGCTTCCAAAGCCACCAAAACCAACAATAATAAAAAGCCGTCAACTCCAAAATTGGGTGAAGCGTCGAGAAATTGATCTAGCATTAACTATTTTGTGCACCTAAGATTGGCAAGTGAAGAGCGCAGCGCAAATTACCCGCTCTGTCTAAAATTAGTGTCACCTTCATTTAAATCTTAACCTAACGCGGTAATTCTGTGGGAGGCGATCGTCCGAACAACGTCCGAAGGAAGCAGTCCCAGGAAACAAGGAAAAATTCTGGCGTTGCACCATTTAAGGAGGCTTCTTGTGGGTTAGGCGTCCCGCCTGCCGTGAAAATACACGCCTTCGGGTTCCTGCGCCCATCCCACAAAACCATCAGAATCATCCCGTAATTATGCAACACCAAAATTCTCCCCCTCCGACACTCAAAAACTGCGCCACTAGGCCACTCGGCCACTAGGCCACTCCTCCCCGGACGCACCATTTGTGTTGCAAGTTGTAACAAATGATTCCCAAAAGCGCCAATTTGTCTCAAATTAGTGAAAGCTCGTGCCCGCGAAAAGGAGTTTTGCGAATATGTCTTTAACAGATACCCAAGTCTACGTAGCGCTCGTAATTGCTTTGATTCCCGGAATCATGGCTTTCCGGCTGTCAACTGAACTGTACAAATAGTTTCCAGACACCAGTTGCGAACCGCAAAATGCCTGCCTGACCAGTTAAATCTCTCGCATTACAGATACAGACAATTGCTGCCCCAGTGCAGTAGATTGTTTGTGTTCAGCAAGACGAGACTGCAAGGGCAGGCATTTTTATGGGGAAATTCCGTCTTCACGCCTCACTTTGTCTTAACAATTGTGGCTGTCAGCACCCTGACAAACAGCGGCGAGTGTGCGTTAAGCTCAGAATTTGCTCTTTGAACTCTAAAACGTCAGTCTCAGGTATTTGAAAAAACATTATGCAAGCGATTCAACCCACCGTTACCCCACTGCGTCCTGTAAAAAACTCCCCTCGGGTTACTCCTCGTCGCAGCAGCAGTCGCCAGCGTTCCTACCCTCACCAAACCCTCGCGGCAGAAACAGGGGTCAAGTTGGCAGTCAACATGGTACTTTCAGTCTGTGCCACTTCTGCTTTGCTTCAGCTTTGGCCTCACTACCGGGCGGTGCAAGAAAAATTGCACGAAATCCAAGCTGAAGTCAATCTTACCCAAGGGCGAGTAAATCAGTCGCGATCGGACTTTAACCGCTACTTTGACCCCAGCCTTGCTAAAACTGTGATGCAAGAGCAAAGCAACCAAGCTGACCCGCAGCAGCGTCCGGTGATTTTGCAAGAAGCCGAGGTACCCGACGCCGAGGAATCAACCCCGCAACCTTAAGGGAAGCGGAGTTTTGGGTTTTGATATCACGTCCGACGTGCATCATTCTTTTATGTCATTGCTTCGCACAGCGAACAATGACAGATGAATCTGTCGGACGTGATATCACTTTTGAGTTAAAGAGTTTTTAGGATCGTTGTTGTCTGTCCTTGCGAACGAAACGCAGAGACAGACTTAGACCTGTGTATTGACGCCTGCTGCAAGCTCAAAACTTCACACTCCGGCTTATACTGACTTTGCCAGCACGGTTTTATCTTTAAGTAGTTGCAGTGCAGCTTGATATTGCAAGTCTGCTTCGGTGCCAATCTGATCGCGCGCGATAGGTTCCCAAGGCACTACGCGATCGGGCGCAATCCCCAGCTTGTTAATATCTTTATGGTTCGGTGTCTCGTACTTAGCAACAGTCACAGCCAACCCGGAACCGTCAGACAAATCAAACAGCGACTGGATCAGCCCTTTGCCAAAAGTATTTTCTCCTACCAGTTGAGCTCTGCCGTTATCTTGCAGCGCACCAGCCAAAATTTCGCTAGCACTGGCACTTCCCTTGTTCACCAAAACAATCAGCGGATCGTTAGTTAGGGCTTGTCCAGAGGCTTCAAAACTGCCGAGAATGCCTTGTCTGTTCACCGTGTAGACGATCGTCCCGGAATCGAGCCACAGGCGGGCAATTTCAATTCCAGCTTGCAACAGTCCCCCCGGGTTGTTCCGGAGGTCGAGAATGTAGGCGGCGGCTCCTTGTTTTTCCAAGCGGTCGATCGCGCGAGCGACTTCCTCAGTAGCGTTAGCACTGAATTGACTCAAGCGAATGTAGCCCAGCGGCAAATTCTCCGACCCCGACTGCAATTCGGCGTAAACCGGATTCAGAGCAATGCGATCGCGCACTAGCTCAATTTCCTCAGCAGCGTCCCTTCCCTCGCGCCCCAAGGTCAAGGTAACGGCAGTGCCGATGCGGCCGCGCATTCGAGTTGCTGCTTCGTCTAGGCTCAATTCTGAGGTAGGAGTGCCATTAATTTTCAGAATGCGATCGAGGGGTTGGATGCCAGCTTTATCCGCCGGTGAGCCGGCTAAAGGAGCCACCACTGTCAGGGTATTTGTCTGGGGGTCGATCGCAATTTGCAGCCCCACTCCCGTCAATTCTCCCGAAGTGTTAACCTGCAAGCTGCGGTACTGTTCGGGTTTCAGCAGTCGAGTGAAGGGGTCGTCTAGATTCGCCAGCATCCCCTGAATCGCCGTGTAAGTCTGCTGTCTGTCGTTGAGCGGTTGTTTAACGGCTTTTTCGCGAATCGACCACCAATTGTGATTGTTGAATTTGTCATCCACATAAGAGCGATTGACAATTCGCCAAGCTTCGCTCAAAAGCTGCTGTTCTGGAGTTAGGGCCGCCGCAGGCCCGACCCACCCGCCTAGAACCAGGGCGACTTGGAGGAAAAGTAAAATAGCAATGTGGAAAACTCGTCTGTGCATGATTGTTCCGTAAAATACCAGTAAGTATTACATTTTATGTATTTTACGTTTGTACGCTGGGAACGCTGTTGCAGATTTAACTCGCCTTTTGCACGATCGCGAGCGTCCCGCTGGCACTTGTAAATAAATATAAGCGATCGCAGCTAACTCCAATCTCACCGGCACTGACGGCGACGACAGCCTCTCCGGCGACAGCGGCAGCGATACAATAGCCGGCAAACGTGGCAATGATACTCTCAGCGGTTTGGGCGGCAACCACTGGATACACCGCAATCAAGGCAATGATTCCCTCGACGGTGGCGACGGCGATGACACTGTTTACGGCGGCAAAGAAATCGATAATTTGTTCGGCAATAATGGGGAAGATATCCTATTTGGAAATCGCGGTCAAGATAGCTTGAGTGGATGTAAAGGCAATGACAGTCTTTACGGCGGTCAAGCTAGCGATATCTTGCTGGGCGGTAACGGGTCGGATTTTCTCAGCGGTGAAAACGGCGATGACAGTTTGATAGGAGGAAATGGGAGCGATGGCTTCTTAATTTCCGCCAATTCTGGCAGCGAGATCATTTTCGATTTTGAAGTCGGCATCGACTTCCTCGCACTTCCCGACAATTTAACCTTCTCGCAACTTTATATTATCCCTAGCAACACTGCCACTTTAATCAGCTTGACAGCAACTGGCGAAATTTTAGCTGCTATCAATGGCGTAACAGCTAACCAAATTCCCCTTGCCAATTTCAGTTAAAGGATTAGGGAGACAGGTAAATCTTGTGTTCCTCCAGGAAATTATTTTTGTAGTAAGGGTTTCAGTTTTTTGTGACAGATTTAGGTGAATCACTACTTGCATCCCTTACTACAAAATGTCAATCAACACTAAAGTCCTTACAAAATCAAAAACCCCCAATTAAAAATTCCAAATTGACTGGACGAGAACAATCCAAAATCTAAAATCTAAAATCTAAAATTGAGTGACTGTACCTGTGAAATAGTTTTCCGAAGGACAAATTTTTGGTAGTTATATGCGGTGACAATCTCGATAATTTGCTAGCAGGTGAAATGGGCGATGATTCCCTGTGCGGGCTTGGAGGCAATGATACTCTATCTGGTGTGGGTGGTAATAACACTTTAGACGCAATACGGTTCAGTTAAGGCTCAAATAGTGGTAAATTAGGTATGGTGTCCAAAAATGGAGAGCAAGTAAGGTGC
>NZ_JAUBRM010000098.1:0-20018 GCF_036701905.1 Microcoleus sp. MON2_D5 | reverse complement strand
GCTGCCTATCTTTTTTTACCACACATTGGCTCAATCCTCACCACCTCTGGGTTTCAGGCTGGTTGTTACCCCCCCAGGGTCTCAGCTTAAATCTTTTTTGCGACAGTTTTCACCAACTACTACTAAAATGGTTGACACCATAATTGCTGTCGCTCTTGACTTAATGAATCCCAAACATCTCAAAAACTGGTTTACTAATTGCTGCTACTGTACCTCATAACATCCGGAAGTGCTGTATATACCAGAGCCTTCAGGGTCTGGTATTCTGCCGGTTTGAGTTGTTTTTCTAGATGGTTCTGGTAAAATTGAGGAAACATAATTATCTAGATGGGGACACTTAACAATTTCGACCCCATCTTTTTTTACCTCACGTTGGGCCAATCCGCCACTGGTGGGGCAAATGAGCGGGGTTGTCACCCCGTCAGAAAGAATGACTGTTAAATCTCAAATATCCTCATCGTCTTGGCCTTGCACACCCTGCAGAATCCGCGATAGCTCACTCTTTTCATTAATCGTAATCCGACTCGGAGAACCGCTGATAATCCGTTCGTAACCACGGAACGAATCTTTAATTTGCGGCCCTCTTTCCGTAATCGTGTATTCCCGGATTCCTTTGTCGTGCCACGAACCGCGCATCTTAAACACATTAATTGCCCGCGACATTTCTCCTCGAATCTCTACATACTGCAGCATGATAATCGTGTCAGTAATCGTAGAAATATGGGAGTCCGTAATCGAATGAGCACCCATAAACTGGTCGCTTGTATTTGTGAAAAACCCGGTTATTTCTTCCTGCTTCGCAAAACCTGTCACTCCGATCACAAATTGCCTGAAAGCATTATTGCTGACACCCCTAGCTAAGGCCGACAGCGAGTCTATAGCAATTCGAGAAGGTTTGAACTCAGCAATTTCTGATTTAATAGTCTGCAAGTGGTCTTCCAAACCGGCAGATTCCGGGTAAGTACACAGCAGCTTTAGCAGTCCTTTCTCTTCCATTTCCTCAAAATCAATGCCCCAAGAATAAGCATTGCGGAACAACTGAGCACGCGACTCTTCATAGGCAAACAGCAGCGCCCGATTGCCGTTCATACAAGCATTCTGCAAGAACTTGCTCACCAACAGGGTTTTGCCGGTTCCCGTTGCACCCGTAGCCAAAATAATTGAGTCTTTGAAGAAACCGCCACCGCACATCTCGTCGAGAGTTTTATCCCCGGAAGAAACCCGCACGTTTGAAGACTTTTGAGTTAATCGCATCGCCCCCAACGGGAAAATATTAATTCCGTCATTAGTCATAGTAAAAGGATATTCGCCCTTCATGTGAGTTGTACCCCGCAACTTCAAAATTTCCATGGTGCGGCGGCGGCGTTCCCCTTCCAAAACGTTGCGAACAATCACCACATTATCCGACACAAACTCTTCCACTCCAAACCGCGCCACCGGGCCGTATTCTTCCACCCGTTCCGTCGTCATAACTGTAGTTGCTCCGACTTGTTTAAGGCGCGCAACTAAGCGGAAAATTTCTCGGCGCACCACCGATGCAGCATCGTACTGCTGAAATACGGCGGTTACTGAATCTATAGAAACCCGCTTGGCTTTGTACTTGCGAATGGCGTACTGGATTCGCTCGATTAAGGCAGATAAATCAAAATTCCCTACGATATCTTGACCTTCCGGGTCCGGGGAAGCGTCCAAAATAAATAGCTTGCCTTCTTCGATTAACTGTGCCAGATCCCAACCGAAACTGCAAGCATTTTTAATAATATCTGCTGGAGATTCTTCAAAAGTTACGAAAACTCCAGCTTCGTCAAAATGGGTAATTCCGTTATAGAGAAATTGTACGGCAAATAAAGTTTTTCCCGTTCCTGACGTGCCGCTGACTAGGGTGGTTCTGCCGAGCGGCATTCCGCCGTGGCTGATGTCATCGAAACCCTCAATCATCGTGCGAATTTTTTCAACTCCTGCCCTTCCCAATCCTTCTCGTTGAACCGTTTGACTAATTTCATTCATGTCGATTTTTGTCAACTCTCAGTATTCTTTAGTTGTCACTCATTAACCGCCGATCATGAGTCTTTGTACCCAGCTTTTAGTTTTGGCTCTTGCTCAATAACTAATGACTGCTGACTGCTGACTAATGACCCCCGCTCAAAAACCGATACCGTGCCACGTACTCCTGTCGTGGAAAGATAAAAATTTTAGACTTTTGTTCAACCTCCCAGATTCATCTGTTGAGTAAATCTAAAATATAAAAGCGTTCGACTGAGCGCGACTCGACGCTTCGACTGAGCGCTCGCCGAACGTTTCACGCCAAACCGAAGTCTCAAATCTAAAATCGACTGACTCTCACCTGATTATCTTATGAATTCAGGTCTTCTTCGCGAAGTTCTTCATAGAGCAAATCTAATCCTATCAGAACTTTCTCGCGATCGGACAAATCGCCAATAATTTTTCGCACCGGCGGCGGCAGGATTTTGGCCAGCGTTGGGGTTGCCAATATTTTGTCCTCTTCTGCTAGCTGAGGATTTTTGAGAACATCTATGACTTTCAGCGCGTATACGCCTTGAAATTCTTGTTCTAGGATGTCCTTTAGGGTTTTCAAAGCTCGCACGGAGTTGGGAGTATTCCCCGCCACGTACAGCTTCAGAACGTAGGTTTTCTTCAGAGGACTCATGAACTTTTTTAAATGTTGAGTATTAGTTGCCAGATGTTAGTTGTAGTTGTTATTTGTCTTAAATCCGCTGTTCTTTGTTATTTTATAATAATTTCCGCCTCGCGCTCGCGCGGCCGTTTGTCGGCTCCTTTCTTTTTTGTTAGATTCTACCTTCTACCTTTTCTTTCTTAAATTATGCCGAATCCCTTCTACATTCTACCTGGAGAGGTCTCTTTCGGAATCGATCGCCGATACATCTCGCACATATGAGCGATCGCGTCAATCAGAGTCAAGCGGTAATCGAGCAATATTTCCTCGCTGCGCCCTTCTATTTTTAGCTGTTTAGCAAACTCGTCTATCAATTCCATGTGAATTTCTACAATTTGAGTCACGGGAACGTCAGCAAAAAAAGCCAAATTCACAAATTCATCTATTTGATTGTTGACCGCAGTATCTTGAGAAAAATAATTCAAAAGGATGTCGCGATAACTCGACTTGAGTTGCTCCAAAAACTTTTGTTTCTCAGATCCCGACAGATTTTTCAAAAAAATCTGGGAATTTCTTTTATAATACACACCTAAGTATCCTAATCGCTCCCGTAATTTTTCCGCCAGCCGCCGCTGCTGTCGGCTGAGCAAACTTTGAGCAGTCAATTGGGCTGTCGCATCGACTGTTACGGATTGGTAATTGACAGGAACCGGAGTTGAAAGTTTCAGAAATTGTGCGATCGCCCGCTCGATACCTGCAGCTATTTCGCTCGATCGAGCGATTGCCAGTTGCACCTCACCAGGGTGATAAAAAAAAGGACAGCTTTCGTCTTGACTCTTGTTGGCGGTACTGGCTGCGGCCTCAAAACCATCTGAATATGGTGCTTCGGGCCTGCCATCTACCTGCGCGTGAGGCGAAAAAATCACAGCAGGCAAAAAGAGCGATCGTTCTTGCAGCTTACCCAGAAGCGATCGCAGATCCCCATCCACCTCCAAAACCAAACAATCAAGGTGATAATTGTGCTTGAGGAACCCCAAAAACTCCCCTGCCGACTTAATGTGGGTTAAAGCATAGCGATCGCCCCTCAAAAGCTCAATCGCAGAGGCTGCGATTTCCTCAGAGCGGACAAAAATACCGATAGAAAGTTGAGGAAGCAAAGCTGTAGGTGCACCACCTAAGTTGCCTGAAAGTGCTGGCTCGCTCAGAGTTGATATCTCCTTTACAAAAAACTTAACATTTTAACAATCATCTCAACATTTATTTTAACCAATCTTAACCGCAAAATAAGTGATGCGCTTCTACCAGAGGAAGAATCAAAGTTTACTCCGTGGTTTTTGTGTCAAGCACCCTGAGCGTGATTTCTGCAATTAAGCTTAAGCCTTAAAATAATTGTTAGTCGCCTCAAATCAGGTGTAGGCATCGAACTCCCAGGTTTCGGTGCAGATCCCGGGCCTGATAGGGAACTGATATAAAACAAATAAGATACAGAAATCCGCAGCTACATTGAGAATCAAAAATATTACTGCTCTCGCGAGCAGACTCTCAGGTTTGTTATGCCACTCACCAGCCCCAGTATCAAAAATTTTATCGAGCCAGTGCCGCTGTGCCTCCAAACTGCAGCGCTAGAATCGCTGCAGTCAATCTTCAGCTCCTGCAACTGCGATCGAGTCGCAGTAGTCAACGAACAGCTACAGCCGGTGGGATTAGTTTACCTCCGCAGCCTTTGGGCCCGGGCGGCCGATCGCACAAACGACGGGCAGCAACCTTTGTCAGAAAGCCCGATCGCGATCGAACCAGTCAGGGCATTACCAGCCGCTATGAGCGTCAGCGAATTCTGGCAGTACCTGCAAACAGAGGAACAGAACATCCCAGGCCGGCCAAACCGCCAAACCGCCGGCGTTTCATCAAACAACCCGATCGCCCTCACAGATGCCAGCGGTCAATTTTTAGGAATGCTAGACAGCCTGAGCCTGCTGCAATTCGCCGCACTCAACAGCAGCTCGTTCTGCAGCCTCACAGAGCAGGCCACAGCAGTCAAAGAAATCGAATTAAGGCCGATTTCCCAAGCCATCGCCAGCGCCCTAGACGCTCAAGTGCGCTTTCTAGAAGCAGGATTGAAACCTTCGGAAAACCTGAACTCCCTAGTCCAACTGTTGGAAAAACTGCCCCTGCCCCTGAGATTGCAAACCCCCACCGCACAAATAGTCAGCCAAAACGCAGCGTGGCGGATTTTGCTGGGAGCAGGCCCAGAACCAGTTCCAGAACCAGCAGCAAATTTGGGTAAACACTCGCCCCGCAAACCAAGCCATTTAACAAGCGAATACAAGAGCGTGCAGTTAGAGGACATCACCAAAGAATGCAGGAGCTTAGTAGGAGCAGGTAGATCGGACGATCGCGATTCAACCGCAGCCACCAGTTGCCCGCTGCCCCTGTACGCTGCAGCCTCCCCCTCAACATTAACCGCTCCAGCTTGGTGTCCCATCGCCGGCAAACCAGACACCTACATTTGCGAGTGCCCCGTACAAAAAGGTCAAGAACGGATCTGGCAATTTGTCAAACAACCGCTCTCTGACCAGCTAATTTTAGTAATGGGACAAGATGTCACCGAAGAACATTTAGTCGCCAAAGAACTAGCAGCGAAAAACGCAGATTTAATCCACCTCAACCGACTCAAAGACGAATTTTTATCCTGCATCAGCCACGAACTAAAAACCCCGCTCACCGCCGTCCTCGGTTTGTCCAGCCTCCTAAAAGATAAATTGATCGGAGAACTCAACGACCGCCAAACACGCTACGCCAAACTAATCCATAAAAGCGGGCGGCATTTGATGACAATTGTTAACGATATATTAGACTTGACCCGGATGGAAACCGGGCAGCTAGAACTAATTCCCGAAGCAGTCGAAATAGCATCAACCTGCCACAGAGCCTTTGAACAAGCAAAACAACTGCAACAGCAAGAAGAAAAAAACCCTCCCGCCCCCAGCAAAACGGACGGTACAGCAAACGCAGAACCCTCCGCCCAAATAGAGTTTACCCTCGAAATAGAACCGGGACTGAGCCACTTAATTGCCGACGAACTGCGGCTGCGGCAAATGCTGGTTAACCTCCTTTCCAATGCCCTAAAATTCACCGAACTCGGCGGCAAAATCGGATTGAAAGTAAATGTTTGGGAAGGCTGGATCGCATTCACTGTTTGGGACACTGGCATCGGCATCCCCGCCGACAAACAGCACCTGATCTTTCAGAAATTCCAACAGCTAGAAAGCCCCCTCACCAGGCGCTTTCAAGGAACCGGACTGGGACTGGTACTGACTCAACGCCTAGCTCGGCTCCACGGCGGGGACGTTTCGTTTATTTCCTCAGAAAACCAAGGCTCTCAATTTACCCTGCTGCTGCCACCAAATCCTCCGGGAAACAGCAGCGAAGAAATCCCGGCACAGGAAGCGGCTGAGGAAGAATTATTAAAACCCCAATATCCGACTCTGAGCGCCAATTCTCGCTCTCGTTTAGTATTAATAGTCGAAGCAGTTCCCAAATATATCGAAGATTTAACCAACCTCATCTCAGGTTTCGGCTACCAAGTAATAGTCGCCCGTTCCGGCACCGAAGCGCTGGAAAAAGCTCGCAGGTTCAGTCCCGAAGCGATTTTCCTCAACCCGCTGCTGCCACTGCTGTCGGGTTGGGACGTGCTGACGCTGCTCAAGAGTGACCCGGATACCCGATCGATTCCGGCGATCGTCACGGCCACCAGAGGGGAAAAAGAACGGGCCAGTGTCAACAGAGCCGAAGGCTTTTTGAGCTTGCCGGTGGAAGAACCCGCTTTGCGCCGGCTGCTGGCAGACTTGATCGGTCACAGTAATGCTAGTAGCCCCAAAGTAAGGAGTTCTTTAACCGTGTTGTGGCTCAGCCCGCAAAACAGTTCGTCTCAAGGTTCCGCTTTACTGCTCAACCCCAACTACTGCCGGGTTTTAGAAGCAGACGACCTCGGCCAAGCAGAACTCGTGGCCAGAATTTGGCGGCCCGACGCGATCGTCTTGGACGGTACAAGTCAACTGCAAAACCCCTTAGCTTTTATCGAACAGTTAAGCCGGTCTCGAAATTTGGGTTCTCTCCCCTTGGTGACTTTAGACCCTCCAACTACGCAACTGGCAAATCAAGTCAAAGGATTGTCGGTATTTCCCTGTTTAGCCACTAGCACTCCTGACGACAGTGAAACTTCACCTACCGGGTTGGTACCAAGTGCTTTGTGGCAAGTGATTCAAGTTGCTGCGGGCATGAGTTGGAAGCCCAGCATTTTATTTGCAGACATTTCGACTTTACCCGATTTGCACTCCTCTTCTGGGGGGAACCCGACGGAAGAATTGGAACATTGCGATCGATCGACAAATGCCGAGATTCCCCTCCCCCATTCCCAGTTTTCTACTCCTAACTTTCAAGCTTTGATTCAGTACATCCACACCGCAGGATTTCGAGGGTCGATCGCTTCCTGCTGGACAGAAGTTTTGCAGCAGTTGCAATATCAAAGCGTTGACTTAGTTTTGCTGTGTTTGCGAGATGCCCCCTCAGAATCCCCCGCTATGTTGCAGGCGCTATCGAACCTGCGCCAAATGACAGTAAAAGTGCCAATTTTAGTCTGGGATTATCGATCTACTGTAAATTCGGAATCCGAGGCGATCGACTTTCTACTGCAAGAAGTATCTGCCAAAATTTTGCCTTCTTCCTTATCGGCAGCACAATTATTAGACAAAATTCAACAGACTTTATTAACTCACTCCAATTCCTGAAAATGAAGAAATTACGAGGTTTTTAGTGAGGAATTCACTCCTCTCTAAACCTGTAAAGACCAACTATTATTTCTGAGTCCGAACCGAGTTTGGGAATTCTTTAACGGAAAACCGCGAAGCGTTATTTATTAACTCATTCAAGTTTCTAATAACTCATAATTTTGCCTATTTGTAGTGAGATTCTCAATCGTCTATAAAACAGTGAAGAAAAACCGCTACCCTGAGTGTAAACATAATTTGAGAAATATTTAAATGAAAACCCCAAAGTGTTGCGAGTGAAGAAGCAATATCAAAACTCAAAAATATGAGTTATTATAGGCGATCGAGAAACCCTTATATTTTTTTCTGGGGCTGTACAGTGCCTAATCGCATTCCTTTAATATCTCTGCTACTCGCACTCGGTTTGTGGACAATGCCCGAGCCTGCTGTCGCACAGGCACTCCTGCCTTACACCCTGCAAATCGACTCGGCCCAACTCGAACAAACAGCCTTGAGCCTTGCAGAAGAAGCCGTCCAGCTAGCCAGACTCCAGCAGTACCAACTAGCCGTACCCAGAGCCGAACTCGCCACACAGTTAGCCCCCAAGAATGCTCAAACTTGGACTTTGTTAGGCAGCTTGTACCTTCAAGTCGAGCAGTTTGACAAAGGTATTGAAGCTTTGGGGCAAGCTCAATCTCTGTCGCCAGAAAATCCATCAATTAAATTTGTCTTGGGAGAAGCTCACTTTCGCAAAGCGAACTACGAGAAAGCAGCCGAATATTTGCAAGCAGGGTTAAAATTAAAACCCGACACTCCAGGTGCATTATTTGATTTAGGCAATGCTTTTTATAAGTTGAAGCGGTTCGATCAGGCGATCGCCCAATACGAAAAAGCCTTTGCTTTAGAAAAAAACCTGTGGCCTGCTATTAACAATATCGGATTAGTGAAATACGAAATGGGAGATGTTGATAGCGCCATCAAACGCTGGGAACAGGCGATCGCCATCGACGACAAAGCAGCAGAAGCAATGCTAGCTCTAGCAGTAGCACTCTACGGCAAAGGCGACCAAGCAAAAGGCTTAGCGATGGGAGAAGCAGCTCTGAAACTCGACAAACGCTATGCTACCGTAGAATATCTCAAAGAAAACCTCTGGGGCGATCGTTTAATCGCAGATACCCAAAAGTTGCTAGCCACTCCTGAAATGAAAGCAGCACTGGCTAAAATTCAAGACGCCCCACCCCCTACCCAAATGTCGCCTTAATTGTAGTTAAGTTGGTAGTGAGGACTGAAGTCCTCAAAGCCTTTTTTAACGGATAACCAACTATCTTATTCAGGACTAAGACCAAAAAATAGTTGAATGCGCTATGGGTAGGGGTAAGGTGCGCGCACAGCGCACCCTACAGATAGAGTTGGTGCGTAAGTTCTATTATTGCCACGAAGCAGTCGCTGTCTTCAATTCTCCCATCTAAAATCTAAAATCTAAAATCTAAAATCGCATGACCCCCCTAAGCTGGACAGAATTAGAAGCCTTCACAGACTTTGAAATCGATCGCGTCAACGGGCCAACGAACGCCCAAGCCCGGTTGCGCCTGTTTGGTAAAACCGAATCCGATGTGCGAGTCATCCTCTACCGCGATAACCATGCTTGGTGTCCGTACTGCCAAAAAATCTGGTTGTGGTTAGAAGAAAAACAAATCCCCTACCGCATTGAGAAAGTTACTATGTTCTGCTATGGGGAAAAAGAAAGCTGGTACAAGCGCAAAGTGCCATCGGGAATGCTACCGGCGATCGAACTAGACGGCCGCATCATCACCGAAAGCGATGATATCTTAATCGCGCTGGAACGAGTCTATGGCCCCTTGGGTTTGGGCATGGAAAACCCCGCAGTAATACCCCTGCGGCGGTTAGAGCGACTGCTGTTTAGGGCCTGGTGCTCTTGGCTGTGCTACCCAGCAAGTTCAGCCAAAGTAGAACAACACAACCGCAACCAATTTATCAGCGTCGTCACCCAGGTAGAAAAGGCTCTCGGCAGCACCCCCGGGCCTTATTTCCTCGATGAATTTGGCACTGCGGATGTGATCTTTACGCCCTACGTCGAACGCATGAATGCCAGTCTTTACTACTACAAAGGCTACTCGATGCGGGAAGAAAACCCGCGCTTTGCTGACTGGTTTGCGGCGATGGAAACCCGCCCTACCTATCGCGGCACTCAGAGCGATTTTCACACCCACGTCCACGATTTACCACCTCAAATGGGCGGGTGTTATGAAAACGGCGAACCTCAGATGCTTGTCAATAAAGCCCGCGTGGATAATGGGCCTTGGGCTGGACTGCCGGATGTGATGTATCCAGAACCGGAAACCTCCCGCGCTGAAGCACTTCACCGCGTCATTAAGCACCAGCGCAACATCGTTCGAGTCAATCCTGCTGATGACAAGTTATTCGATGAGGCTTTGCGTTGTGCTTTAACTTTGATGATGACTGGCGAAGTTTGTACGCCGCCGGCTGGTTCTGATGCGGCTTTGCGGTATTTGCGCGATCGGGTGAATGTGCCGCGCGATATGTCGATCTACGCGGCCAAGCGATTGAGGGAAGCGTTGGAGGAAACGGCGGCTTTGGTGGGTGATGGCCAAGGTTCTCCGATTCTGCTGAAGCATCGGCGAGATCAAGATCCGGCTAATTTTGTGTAGGATTCTAAGCCGATCGGAATCAGACGGAATCGGCGTTGCTGCTGCTCTACTTCATCAGCTTGCTATCTGCTCGATCGATGAAACTAAAGGTTGATGTGATTTTTAATCCGGTTTTCTTTGAAGAGGAGGATACTGGGCTGGTGGAGTTGGCGATCGCTCCTGAAGATGAGAATAAATACCCATTCGTCTGTTTCAGTAGCGCTCCTGCGGATTTGATGGACAGACCGGGGAGGGTTATTACAGAATGGGAAAATATGGACTTTGATGAGCCAATTCAGGCTGACTCTACTTATATAAATAAAATCTAGGCGTAACGGATGTAGAGCAGAAGGTCTGGGTGTTTGGCTGGATGTGGCGGCGGTAGCCGCCGTTTATTGAACTGTCTTAGCTTTTACCGTTACTCTCGCAAGATAATTCAAGAGTGACGATATCATGGCACTAAGCTTGTAAAATTTTTTCCTCGCCCCATAAATAAAATCAATGATGCAGTGGAATAAACTCCTGACAAGGCAAAGACTAGGCAAGCCTCGGCCAGAAAAACCTGAAGATGCTCGCACCTCTTTTCAAAGAGATTACGACCGATTAGTATTCTCCTCTCCCTTTCGCCGCCTCAAAGACAAAACCCAGGTTTTCTCTTTAGCTAAGAATGATTACATCCGCACTCGCCTAATCCATAGTTTAGAAGTCTCCTGTGTTGGTCGTTCCCTCGGCACCATAGTAGGATATGAAATTAAAGAAAGGCATAAACTCGACGAATTTACTGCTTCCGATTTTGGAGATATCGTTGCTGCCGCCTGCCTTGCCCATGACATCGGCAACCCACCTTTTGGTCATGCCGGAGAAGATGCTATCCGCAGCGGTTTTAAGTCCTGGTACGAAACAGTAAAAGAACAATTAATAGACCATGAAAAAGTGGATCTTGACTTCTTTGAAGGAAACGCCCAAGGGTTTCGCATCCTTACCCGATTAGAAATGCAAGCTAGAACTGGGGGAATGCAGCTAACCTGTCCCACTTTAGCCACTTTTACCAAGTACCCCAGAGAATCGTTAATTTCAGAAGATATTCTTAACCATTATAAAGGAAAAAGTGCAAAAAAATATGGATTTTTTCAGGCTGAGAAGAATTTATTTGCCACTGTTGCAGATACGGTTGGATTAATTCGCCGTAGTCCAGACGTAGCGTGGTGGTCACGTCATCCCCTTGCCTTTCTAGTTGAAGCTGCGGATGATATCAGTTATCACATTGTCGATTTAGAAGATGGCTATCGTATGGGATACATCTCTTTTAAGAAAGCCAAAAAATTACTTAATGAGATTGCTAAACGCCCAAACATAGAAAAAAACGCAAATACTAAAGAAGAGCAAATTAAGTTTTTGCGTGCTGTTGCTATTAACAACCTCGTGCAGGAAGTTGCTACAATATTTCTTGCTCACGAACAAGAATTACTGGCAGGAACGTTTGACAGTGACCTCATCTCACTGACCTCTTACGCTGAAACTCTTAATTGTATCCAGAGTAAAACTAGAAAGAAAGTTTTTAATCATCCTGAAGTTGTTGGCATTCAAGTGGCGGGATATGAAGTCATCGCACACTTATTCGCCGAATTTGTCAACGCCAATCTCTATAGTACCGAGAAGGGTAAGCTCCTCAAGCTAATGCTACCCAAAGAATATTGCCTTGCTGACAATGAAAGCTCCTATGGCAAAATCCTGAAGATTACAGATTATATATCTGGTATGACTGATTCCTACGCCACCACTTTATTTCAGGAACTCAAAGGCATCTCATTGAGATGATTCATCCAGGCTGATGAAAGCTGCTACCAGTGGAGACTCACCCTGATGAATTAATAAAATTCCTGTGTTTCATATTGTTCATAATCAGTCGGCTGTTCTGCTGTACAATTAGAGTCCATACCTATCTCTGTTTCCGTCTTTGGCAAAGAGAGAATAGGCTCTAAGTCTTGTAGATAATCTAGAACAGTAAGAATAGGAGAGCCTAGAGGTTTAGGTATGTGCTTATGTGCATATTTTTCTAAATCTTTGCTTGAATCACCCAAAACTCTTAAAGCATATAAGGCTATAAAACTCAATTCAAATGCTGACTGATATAAGAGATGAAATAATTTTTTTCTTAATTCTTCTTTTCTGCTATCATCTAGCTGATGAATGACTCGAATCTCTGGAGTTTTGAGGTCGGGTTTCAAATGAATTAGGTTATGAATAAGGCGATACTTAGTATAAGACAAGGCTTCACGACTGTTCAAAACATTGAATAAAACCTCAAGGGCTACAGTTTTTGTATCAGACGGTACATCCTTATAGATACAATCTACTATTAACCAAGAAGCGTGTTTACTGTTGCCTTGCCAGTGAGTTAAGATGGTTTCTAATTTTTTTAAATGTTCAGATAGTCTTTTTTTTGTCTTCAGCTTCTGAAAAAATTTACAAAAGTTTTTTGCATCTTTGTCTGCTTTTATTTCTTCGTCAGGATTGAAGTCTTTATCAAACTCATCAGATTCTATATCTATGCTTTGCTGAACTTCAGTTGTCTTAACTACCACGTCAATATATCCACCAGCTTCATTTTCCTGATCGAGATCGTATAATGAAGGTGAAATATCGTACACCTTAGTGCGTAATCTTTCAATCTGCTCTTTATTTTCAGCAATTTCTGTTTTACTAGAATTGAGATTCAATCCTTTAGTGAGCAGGTGATCTTGAAGAATCAATAAGTGAAGTTGCGCTATTTCTCGATTCTCTGCAAAGATTCTCATATCGTCATTATATCTGCCAAACTCAATGCCTGCACATTGCATCGCATCATCAACATTTTTTAGATACAAGTTTGCTAGAAATCCCTCTAAGTTATTGCCAATTGTTAACCCCTGATAAAGCTTTTTTGGAGCTTGTACTGTTTTTGTTTTGTGGCAATAAGATATAACATCTATACAAAGTAATTTATTGAAAAGACGAAAAAATTCAGTTTCAAGCTGAATAGAAAGTTGTTCTGCTAAACTTTTGATTAAGTATTTATGAGAAATAGAATCATAAAAGGCTGAAATATCTGTCCGTATTAAAATTTTATATTTAGCCGCACATTTTTTTTGCCATCTCCGAAAATTGACTAAAGATACTTTATAGTAATCATCTAGTAGATATTTTTTAGCCCGTTCACCCTCAGCTCTTCGATTGGCAAAACATTGGGCTGAAAGGCTTTTATCTAAATGTTTTGCTAAAACAATAACAAAAGCATATCTGAGAACTAAATCTTTAAAGGGAATATAAATCATCCTGCGATAGCAGAGAGCCGTTTTGGGCAAGTAATAGGCATAAGCCGGTCTAGGAGTAAATTGGTCAGCTTTTTTCAGTTCTTGAAGTAGTTCTTCTATAATCTTATCCTGAAATTTTTGAACATATTCAATCTCAAAATGATCGAAATATGAGTCATTGTGAAGGCGGTCACTGAGAGCATACTGAAAAGCAAGTTCTATAGTCTCTTGAGCCCTAACCTGGTTCAGTAATTTGATATGATCCATAAATTGTACTGCTCATTCAAGTTATAATTTTTTTTTTACACTTGCCCTTGGAGAATAGGCAAAATCGTACCGTGATATAGATAGGGAGCAAAGCTATCATTGAACTGATATGCTATTCCCCGATTTATTACTCTTTTCGCCCAATCTCTCAAGTCCTGACTAATCTTATAATTTTCAGATAAATGTTGAAGCGATAGAACTCGGCTTTCCATAATTTTCAAAAGTTCATCTGTGTAAGATGGACTTTTATCTCGGTTGTACACACATAATTTTTCGCCACTTTTAGATATTATTTCTTTTACCTTGACTTCCAAGTGATGTCCCTGAATAATGTAAGGTTCAACACGAACTAAGTTAACGTATTTTAAGGAGAATTTACCAGATTCTACAGTACAACTGATTTCTGGAGCCGAGGCATTGGGGGTAAAATCTTTTTGTAACCCCTGCCTGTTTTTAACATAGGAGCGTTTTCTCAAATCTGCCTCGTCCACAGGGTGCTGAAATAAACGGTCTACGTCTGAGATCGAGTTAAGAGCTTCCATTTCCCTGTCAAAACCCTTTCCTCCTGCCGAGCGGAGACAGATAGCTACATCTGTTGCTTCGTAAAATACCTCTGGTTTGATTTGGAACAGAATTGGACCATAAATATTTGGTACAGCATCATAGCCTCCAGCAAAAGTAAAGCCAAAGTCTGAGAGATTGGCGAAAACTTTGTCCCAGTCATCATTGGCGCGATCATTGTGGTCAGTTTTAAATGGCGTATAGGGCTGGCTATTGCTTTCTAAGTGCGATCGTGAGGGGATGCCCCCCACGTTGAGATAAGATTGAAAGTCCAACAATTGGCAGGCATGATAGAGGTATGCACCCCTCTTCTTCAAAAGCTCGACTAATTTCTGGATCTCCTCACCTTGGAACATAATACTTTCCTCCCAAAATCTACAAATTTTATTCAAAAAGCTTTAATTGAACGTACTATAAGCTATTTTTAGGCTTCTGCAAAGGATTAGGCTCTGTCTTCGGTGTTTCTTCGGAAAAAATAAGTTGTTCCTTTTCCGACACAAAGCAAGTCGGGTCGAACAGGCTCAATTGAACTGGTGTTGCAGGTTCTATATGTTCCCGTAAATGCTCTGCCTCAGCTTTGAGTAGTTCAGAAACAACTGCTAGTGCTTTATCCCATATAAAACTAGCTTTATCCAAATCTAACCCGACTTGATGGAGTCGCCAATGAACTTCTTTTGACCACCAAAATGAATCAGTAGCTTCATTAGTGAGCGCACTTTCAAAGTAAAAGCTGACCCAAAAAAGTTGGTTACTTGGAACTCCAATCCTTTTTGCTGCGTGACGAAGAGCCTGTTTACCCTGCGGTGTATGTTTATCTAGCGCTACCCAAAAGGGAAATTCCTTGGATTGTTGTTTGGCACTAGCGACGGTAGGTACGTCTTCTGTAAGAGCGAGATAAGCAGCGGCTTGCATAAAGGCTCTGTCCCAGGGCCACCCCCCTCGACGGTGAGCTTTTTGCGCCACTTCAACAAGGCTACGCTGGCGTTCCTGGGAACAGTTTGCAGTTACCCAGTCCCAGAAATCGTTGGGCCTTTTGATAGCTTCGGACACTATCTTGATGTCACGATCTTCCGGAGAACCACAGAGTACCGAATCATCCCCTGTGGAAAGAGTGTATGCTAGTGTACCAAGGCCAGTTGCATCTTTCACTTTCACCGATTGTGCAGCACGAATTAAAGAATTGACTGTGTTTGTAAACTCAGTGCTTAAATTCAAATTTGCCCCAAGAGGCCAGCATTCTTCAAAGGTAATCACTGCTGTCCGTCTTGCCAACCAATTACCGTCCCCAATCTCGCATAGATGAGAGGCTACTTTTCTGATGAGAGAAAGATCACCACGACGTACTGCTTTCTGGATTAGAGAGCGGCACGCTGAATGGGTCTTGGTTAAGGGTGGTCTCACGATTTTTTCTAGATCAAAGTTCCTAAGAATACTAGACAGTAGAAAATTATGCTTCCAAGTGAAAATATTCCAGCATCGTAGATACGGACTGCTGCGTAATATAAACCGATCGCGCCGTCCCACTCTCCAAATCAAAAATTGATACTTTCGCTCTGCACCTTCAGCACTGCCATCTCATCACAAGATAGGTTGTTTGTCAACTCTTCTGGTAAAGGGGGAGCAAAAGAGGGTTTCAGCGATCGCACTACTCGATGATTCATGGAAAAAGTTAGCCTTCAAATTTGATATTACTCCCAGTAATTTTCCCAATCATCCTTAAAAGCTTGCTGCAATCTCTGCATATACGCATCAGTCTTAATCTTCACCATCCAGAGATTATTAGCATTGCGGCCTCCCTTGCACACAACACCTTCATCTACACCGTATTTCCCCTGGCGAATATCATCCATAAACTTGCCCGTCAGTTTGCCACGATATATCACTCGCGCAATATTTAATTTACCAAAATCCTGAATAAACCGATCGGGAACAACCATCCCGCCCTCGGTTTCCACATCAAAAAGCACCAGTTGTTTGCGATCGTCCTTTTTGTGCCTTCCCGCAAACGAGTTAGCACCAAAAAACTCTGTAAACACAGTAATTTCAGGGCAGTGATACTGTTCGTTCTCTCGAAATATAGACTCTAAGGGACTAGCAAAGTCTCTTTTAAATATTTCCGGTGCTTCTTCTAAACCTGGATGTGCAGCATTAAATTCGGCAATTCCCATCTCATCCAAATCAAATCTACTGCGGCGCGTACCAAAAGCATACCAACCAAGTTCAATTTCCCAAACCCAATGCAAATTAGTGCCATCGTACTTCTCAAAAGCTACACATTGTTCGTTAGGGCAATTTTTACTATCTGGAATTTTGGGATAGGCAAGAAGCATGATATCGATTCCGGTTGCACCGTCCGTGCTTGTTGACTGTTGACTGTTGACTGTTGATTGTTGACTGTTGACTGTTGACTGTTGACTGTTGATTGTTGACTGTTGACTGTTGACTGTTGACTGTTGATTGTGAGTCAAAAAAATGAAAATTGCGCGAATTATTTGTTGGCAGCTTGATTCGACTTTACGCCCGACGATGAAGCGCGGATTTGATATCATTCCGGCGCAGCGGGAATTGATATGAGTCGTGCGTTAGCGAAGCCCTCGAAGAGGATCGCTCCGCAACAAAAGAGACTATTCTCAGTTTACCCCGTAACCGCTAAGGGGTTGCCATAACACGATCGCGGTTTTTCCCGTACCGAACTCCTGGAGTATTGCTATATATTTGAAGAGGTAAAAAGTTAAGCTTAAAAACTTAACTTTTTACTGACTGATATTCAAGTAGCCTCGACGAACACACCGCTGCGAGCAAACTCCTCTTCTTCAGGAGTGAAGACAGGAGCTTCATCCACAAGCTCAGGGTCAAAGTAGTATGTCTCTTGTAGGAATTGTCCGGTGACGATCGCCTCGTCCAACTCCTTGATATAATCTTGGGCAACTAAGCATACCTCCTTGATGCCTTCCTCATCCCTCTTATCCAACAGCTTTTGCAATATTGCTCTCACCCCTGTCAGTCGTGCTGCGGGCTTGAGTATAGTGTAGAGGCGGCACATCCGATCGGTGGCAATGCTGATTTGTTTGAGGGCTTTGGCTCGTGCTAGCTCAGACTCAATGCTGGGCCAATAACGGGTGGTGTAGAATGCTTCCTCATCCTTTTGATACCACTCCTCCGATCGCGCAATTGATGAGGAGACAGTATTGTGCAACTTCCAGAAGAATAAGCGCAGGGAATCGCCATCTACTACGGTGGACAGCTTGGCCTCCATTGATACCTCAAAGCTATTGAGACGCGGGTCGCGCCCCAGCACCAGGTACTCCAGAGGGTACATTTCCACCTCCTTATTCTGCACGACGTAGGCGTTGAGGTGGTGGCGGCAGTAGGGGCAGGGATACATAGTGGCAAACAGGTTGAAGAATTCCTTGAAAATTGCCACCAGAGTTTTTTGCTGTTCGGGGGTCTTGGTAGAGACGATTTCAGCCGTAGTGTGGAAGAAACGCCACACCGCAGGCCCAATATAGTAAGGGAAGCTGAGCCGCATTTGTGAATTCTTTACTTCAGTGCGATCGATATAAACATCGATAAACGCCACATATTGCGAGAGTTCGCCAGACTCGCGCCCACACTCTAAGCTTTCGCGCCGTTTCTGTATCCCATTGAGGTAGTGGTGCGTCAAGCGCCATGCCTGTTGAAGCATCAGTTGCTGTTTTGGAGCGCATTTGGCAAAGTTTTCTGCAACATCCGCCCCATAGCGCCCAAATTCCCCTGACGTTTTAGTCGCTTCGTACCACTCGTTTAAAGCTGCTTCATCAGGCACCGTGTTGAAGGGGATGTCTGCTGCGGTAATGACGCTGAAGGCAGCCAGCAACTTCGGCATAAAGTCTTCATACCAATAGGCTACTGGCATCATCGCACCATCTATTTCCTCTAATGCCTCCGAGACGATGACGCGGTTCCACTTCTTCAGGTACTCCTTCGGATCTCCCTCGGATTTGGGTGGTGGCGGCGCCATGTTCTCACTGAGCTCCAGGTTTCGCAGTCGGTTGAGTTCGTTGATTGCCAGCACACCCTCCGCGATGTCACGCAAGTTGAGACTATCCTTTTTGATGGTCATTGCCAACTCGACTGCCGCCCCAAACTTCTCCTTGGCGGTGGCAGACTTACCCCGCGCCTCCAACATGGCTTTTTCTTCGGCCAACATTTCAGGAGTTTTTTCTATGGTTTTCCAATTCTTGATGCGATGCTCTAGTCGGCCATATTCATCTTCGAGCGATTTAACTACTGCATCCAGTAGAGGGTTGCACGCCGATTCTACTACACCCAATCCTTTATAAAGCGCGATCGCACTCCTGACAAATCGCACAAAATCAACGATTCTGTATGGCAAGTTTCTCACGCACAGGTGAGTCTCGTGGTTGGCGGAAAAACTCTCGCGGAAGCTGCGGTAGGCTGCTCCCTGGATCAGACGAAACAAACCAATCTGCATCTCCAAGCGGGACGTACCGCGCTTCTTATCAGCTTGTGGGTGTTGGGCGAGTAGTTCTTTTAGCCGCGCTATTTCTCGATTGCAATCGGTGGGTGCTTCTTGTAGCTCTTGTAGATGAGGTTCAATAGTGGCAGAAGCTGGCTCGTTGACAGCAGTGGCTATACTTTCGATCGCAGCCACTGTACTATCTGAAATCTCGGTTGTCTGTGCACTGACAACGGGAATCGGCGAGTCTTGATCTCCTGTTGTGATATCTGACTCATCGGGTACGAGTGTGCAGAATTCCTCAAAGTCAATTAAGGCATTGCCGTCATGATCTGCCTCTTTGATAATCTCATCGAGCTCTGGCTCTGTCAGCCCAAACGGGCTCATCATATCCTGCATCTCGTTTTTAGTGATTTGACCGCTGCCATCCTCATCAAATACACTAAATGACCTTTTGAGACGACTCTGGCGATCGCCTTGTTCGGACACCATCAGCATTTTGAATTCCTCAAAATCGATAGTACCCGACAAGTCTACGTCCACTTCTTTGATCATCTCGCGCAGCTCGGTTTCATTAGGACTCTGGCCTAGCGATCGCATCACTTGACCGAGTTCTTCTGATGAAATAGCACCGCTGGCGTCCGCGTCAAATACTTGGAACGCTTCCCATAACTTTGCCTCCTCTTCTTCAGTCATGGCTTTTTTTTCAATCTCCACAGATGTCATAATAAATTTTCCCTGATTTTTTTATTTTATGTCTATTAATTATGCCTAATATAAGTAGGTAAGCGCAAAAAAACAATAATATTTTGTAAGGTCTTGCCGGGGCTGGTTTAGCCTAGTATCTATACTAAGAGAGATGCTATTAGTGCAAAAGCTGGTCTACCCTGTAATGTTTATTTGTACCCATTTACTTACTTTAATTCCTGATGACTTACGCAACTGTTACAAACGATACTATAACTCTGCATAGTTGCCAGATCGCAATGCTTGGGCGTTTTAGTTGGTGAATTAAATAGTTAGAAAGCCATCCGTATTTAAGTCAATCAAGAGTTTTTATTGTTGACATGGGACAGTTGACTATGAGTGGATAAACTGAAAAGTGCGCTGCTATATCGAAAATACATATGGTTGCCACTTGACTCGACTTTGTAATTCCGATGAAGCGCGACTTTGAGGTGAAGTGGTTATAGTCCGATCGAATTGACTGAAGGGCGAGATCCTTCTGCATCAGGATTTGAGTTAAAAATAGACGCAATATTCGGTCATAGTTGAGTGAAGTTAAATCATCTATAGCAATTCCATTTGAGATGTAAATATGAATTTCTATGGTAAAATAGGAAAGTTTGATAATAAATGAAAGGGGAG
>NZ_JAUBRM010000097.1:0-20455 GCF_036701905.1 Microcoleus sp. MON2_D5 | reverse complement strand
ATGCACCTTACTTGCTCTCCATTTTTGGACACCATACCTAATTTACCACTATTTGAGCCTTAACTGAACCGTATTGGGACATGACGACTGCGGTTGCCTAATGCTTGTTACCTTCACGTCAACTAATATCCCTGGGAAATCGATGCCGCTTGCTGAATTACCATCTATAAATTCATATCGCTGCTTGAGATAGAGTCTGAACTTTTGCTCCAAATATGTCCCAACAGCCTTTCCGTCTGTGATGCCATAAAGCAAAGGTTCTGGGTGTTGAGACTCGGCGGCTGAAAATATTGCCGCCTCAGAACAAAGAATTTCTACGGTCAGATTCGTCATTTTGATGAACCACCAGATTATTTAATTTGCTGACCAATTAAACGGTATCATTAAAGATCGCAGGTTTATTAGCTATTTCACTTATCAACCTGAAATCCAATTTTTTATAAAGTCCGCAAGTTATTGTGCCGCTTATGCTGTAACCATTTCGGGTTTGCGATCCGGTGATGCTGGCTCAAAGTACAACACCATGATTTGCTCTGGATGCAACCCGAAAGATTCATAAGTGCGTCCGTTGCGATCGCTAAATTCAACTTCAAACGCTGCACCATCAGCCAACAGTTCAACCACAGTCCCTACTTGTCCGCGCCAGAGATTGTATTCAGGAATGTCAACGGTCAAGGCAACAACATCTAGTAATTTAATTGTATTCTTTGCCAGTCTTATTACCTCCAGGCACTACAAAGGATAGCAGGTTGTTAATCTCGGAATCTCCGAATCATGCTCAATGACTTCAAATCTATGCTCAAGCAAACAGCAAGTTTTGTACTAAAGTTTTAGGTGCTGGGAGAGATTTACCATCTGCCTGATATTCTTCAACTAAAAGCTCTAATACCTCCACTGCATTCTGCAAAGCTTCTTCGTAGGTATCTCCGTGAGTGTGGAACTGCTGAGATGGAAAATCAGGTAAGTGAACTAGGTAGCAGTTATCTTCATTTGACCATTGAATAACAATTATATAAGGTAATTTCATGATTCCGACTCCTCTTCTTCAATTGCTTTCAATATTCCAATTTTTCGATTAACTTCTCTCTCTAAATACAGTTTCGCATCATCGCCATCATTTCCAGCAATGGTAATTGGTTCATTAGGTAGTAAAGGATGAACCCATCTTGTATGACTGCCTTTTGCCGAACGATAAGTAAACCCAGCTTTTAGCAACAGGCTTTTGAGTTCTCTAATCTTTTTGGGCATAAGCAGACATCAAAAATGTAGCAACGTGACGGACACACTTTCATCATATCCCAGAAAGTTTTGATCGACATTTCAAAAAAAAACGCACAAAAAAATGTACCCACTCCTTAAAGAAGTGGGTGCAAAATAACCAACTGTATTTTGAGCTAAAAACTCAAAATTTCCTTAATAAGCGTCTTGCAATTCGTAAAAATCAGGGGAAATGTAATCTTTCCGCAACGGCCAGCCTACCCAATCTTCGTTCATCAAAATCCGTTTCAGATTCGGATGTCCTTCGTAGACAATGCCGTACATATCGTAGGATTCCCGCTCTTGAAAGTCGGCTGCTTTCCAAATCCAGTAGACTGATGGCACTCTGGGATCTTCGCGGGGTACGAATACTTTGACGCGGACTTCTTCAGGCTTGGAAGCATTGTCTGTCAGTTTAGCCAAGTGGTAAACGCTGACTAAATCTTCTCCCGGCCCTTGGTCGTAGGCGCACTGGCACTGCATATAATTAAACCCGTAGGCATACAGTGCTGTTGACATCGGAATTAGGAATTCTCGATCGACCTTTAATATCTCCACGCCCAAATTATCGGCCGCTAAAGCTTCATGTTCAAAGCCATTTTGAGTCAACCACTGGGAAACCTTCCCGGCTTCAACAATCGCAGATTCTGTCTCAGCCACGGTTTACCTCCTGTTTTTGTCCTGCAAGCAGGGCCGGCGGTACAGGCATTCCCATTGCTTCCGTCAATTCCTTCGGCGGCGCGATCCGGCCTGGAATAGACAAGTATTTGCCGTCCAAAATGTCGTCTACTACTTTCATTTTGTGGGGTCTGGTGTAGTAGCGGTGGGTGGGCAGCAATCTGGCCCGTTCTTGCATGGAATCGTTGGCGATTTTTTTCCGCAGTTTGATAATTGCGTCAATAATCGCTTCTGGGCGGGGGGGACAGCCGGGGATGTACACGTCTACGGGAATCAGTTTGTCAACGCCTCTGACTGCTGTGGTGGAGTCCATGCTGAACATTCCGCCGGTGATGGTGCAAGCGCCCATCGCGATCACGTATTTGGGTTCCGGCATTTGTTCGTACAGCCGCACCAAGATGGGGGCGTACTTCATGGTAATTGTGCCGGCGGTGATGATCAAGTCGGCTTGCCGGGGGCTCGATCGCGGTACTAAGCCGAATCTGTCGAAGTCAAAGCGCGATCCGATCAAAGCTGCAAATTCGATGAAGCAGCAGGCGGTGCCGAAAAGCAGCGGCCACAGGCTGGAAAGTCTCGCCCAATTGTAGAGGTCATCCACTGTTGTCAGGATGACGTTCTCTGAGAGTTGGGATGTGACTTCGGGGCGCTCGACTGGGTTGATCAGCGCTTTTTGTGATTTGTCAGAACTTAAGACCATTCCAAGGCTCCTTTGCGCCATGCATAGACAAGAGCAATAACGAGGATCGTGATAAAAAACAAGGCTTCGATAAAAGCCAACAGTCCTAGCTGGTTGAAAGCAACCGCCCAAGGATAGAGGAAGACGGTCTCTACGTCGAAGATGACGAAGACTAGGGCGAACATATAATATCTGATGTTGAACTGAATCCAGGCTCCGCCGATCGGCTCGACGCCAGATTCGTAGGTAGTGCGTCGGTCGTAGGGACGACTTTTCGGGCGCAGTACCTTAGACGCCGTGAGGGCGAGGATAGGGACTAGGCTGGAAATTAACAGGAAGCCTAAGAAATACTCGTAGCCGCTGAGTGCAAACACGGTGAATAATTACTGCCTAGGTGAAAGGGTTCTGTAACTTAGTCTTTACATTATATAGATTTTGGGTAGCTAAAATTACGAGTTGGTTGAGATTAATCGTCCATCTTCTGCAATAATTTTTAATGTATATTTTAAGATTAGCTTACCTACTCTTTTGGAGCTATGAGCGATCGAGCCACTGAGACTAAGACCCTCGATCGGCACGAGTGCCGCGCCTGCGGCTACGTCTACGATCCGAAAAAGGGGAATCCTAAAAATGACATTGCCCCGGGCACGGCTTTTGAAGATTTGCCCCAAACTTGGGTCTGTCCCGTTTGCGGGGCACGCAAATCGGTGTTTCAAAATCTCGGTCAGATGGAAGGGGTATCGGGATTTAAGGCAAATCAGCGCTACGGTGTCGGTGTCAACGGCATGACCGAAGGTCAGAAAAGTTTGCTGATTTTTGGCGGCTTGGTCGTTGGTTTCTTGTTGTTACTTAGTATGTATGGTTTGCAGTAAAACGATTGTGAGATTTTGGCAACGAATTGTAATGTTATTGGCCGCTGCCCTCATCTGTACGAGTTGCAGCACCATCGGTTCCGTGAGTTACAACCCCTGGCAAGTTATTTCCTTGCCGACGGAAGCTAATTTGCAGGATATTGCCTTTACGGGCAATTCTCAGCACGGCTGGGTTGTGGGTTCTGAGGCGACTTTGCTCGAAACCCTTGACGGTGGCACTAGCTGGAAGTCTATAGCACTGGATATCGACGATCCGAGGTCGCGTTTTGCGTCGGTGAGTTTCTCTGGTTCCGAAGGCTGGATTGTCGGCCAGCCTTCAGTTTTGCTCCACACGAACGATGAGGGCAAGTCTTGGACGCGGATTGCTTTGAGCAGTCAGTTGCCTGGTTCTCCCAGTACGATCGCAGCTTTGGGCCCGAATTCCGCCGAGATGACGACCGATGTCGGGGCGATTTACCGGACTTCCGACGGTGGCAAAAATTGGAAAGCTGTCGTGCAGGATTCTTTTGGGGTAGTTCGCAATATCAACCGTTCTGAAGAGGGGCAGTATGTTGCGGTTTCCTCGAAGGGCAATTTCTACTCGGTGTGGAAACCCGGACAACAAGCTTGGGAACCTCACAACCGCAATAGTTCTCGCCGCCTGCAAAATATGGGCTTTACCAAGGACGGGCGTTTGTGGATGCTCGCCCGCGGCGGTCAGATTCAGTTTAGCGACCCGTCCAATCCTGACGGTTGGGGAAAACCGTTTTTTCCCGATCGCAAAGCGAGTTGGGGTTTGCTGGACATGGCTTACCGGACTGATAATGAAGTTTGGGTAGCCGGCGGCGGCGGCAATTTGCTGTGCAGTTTGGACGGCGGGAAAACTTGGCTAAAAGACCGCGAAGTAGAAGATGTTCCCGCTAATTTTTACAGGATTGTCTTTATGGGCCCCGATCGCGGATTTGTGATCGGCGCGAGCGGTACTTTACTTAAATATCAAGGTTCAGCACAAGCTGCTTGATAGTAGAATAGTAATAGAGATTGTCTGTCAATTTGTTGTTGAAAGGAGGATTCTAAATGGCTGGTACAACTGGAGAACGTCCGTTTGGGGACATTATTACAAGTATCCGTTATTGGGTAATTCACAGCATCACCATTCCAGCTTTGTTTATTGCTGGATGGCTGTTTGTGCAAACGGGTTTGGCTTACGATGCTTTCGGAACTCCTCGCCCTAACCAGTATTTCACACCGCAGCGAGAAGAAGTGCCGATTATCTCGGATCGCTTTGAAGCTAAGAAACAAGTAGATCAGTTCATTGCCAAGTAATTTAACAAGGATTTGGAAAAATGACGAGCAGAACCCCAAATAATGAGCCAATTTCGTATCCTATTTTTACGGTGCGGTGGTTGGCAGTTCATACTTTAGGTGTCCCAACAATTTTCTTTTTGGGCGCGATCGCAGCAATGCAATTTATTCAACGATAGGAGTTTACAATGCCTGAGCGCCTTCCTAATCCCAACGAGCAGCCTGTTGAGTTAAACCGGACTTCTTTGTATTTGGGTTTGTTGCTGATTTTTACTCTGGGTATTTTGTTTTCCAGTTATTTCTTTAACTAACTGGTGTCTGAGTTTGCTTTCGATAGTTCGATCGAATGTGTTTAGCTGTGAATTAGTGAGGTGATAGCTATGTTTAGTGAAAGTGGCAGAATTCCTTTGTGGCTGGTAGCTACTGTCGCAGGTCTCGGTGTTCTGAGCATTGTGAGCCTTTTCTTCTACGGTGCTTATGCCGGTTTGGGTTCTTCGATGTAAGGAGAATTAAGCCGATTTTCGGCTTTTAACCCCCCTTTTTCAAGGGGGGTTTTAATTACTTAAAGTGTGTTGGTAAATTAGGGATAAATTTGATTTAAAGTGTTGATGTTTGGGCAAGTTTATGATATTTTAATTCTCTCGTGATAGCGGGATTTTTTGTGGTTGGGTAGAGATTTGCTCAATAAACGGATTCCGAGCGGGTTCACCAATCACCGCAAAATCGCTCGCCACTAGCCGACGATAGCCTCCTTCTGTGGGGCAGATCCTGAAATTAGCCAAAAGTTGCGAGTAGAATGGTGCAAGAGCCGATCGCTCGACTGTAGTGCACAGCGAAATATGACCCCACCGCCGCCGCCCCGCAAACCTCAAACCGTCTTGGGTGCAATTACCCAAGCAGTCCAGACTATTGCCAAGGTTAATTTTAACCAGCTAGCGCTGAAACCAAACGCCAAAGTACCCGAACTGTGGGTACAGGATGCGGGTGCAGCTAAAGCTGAGGTTTATCCGCTGTTAGGCGATCGATATTTGTTAGGTCGATCGTCCAAATCTTCAGATATTGTAGTTCGCAATCCCGTTGTCAGTCACGTGCACTTATCTCTGTCGCGGGATACTCGGCGGCGGACTCCTTTTGTCATCAAAGATGAAGACTCTACCAACGGCATTTACAGCGGCAAAAGGCGAGTTAAAAGTATGTCCCTGCGTCACGGAGACGTGTTCACTTTAGGGCCGCCGGAACTAGCCGCCGCTGTCAGAATTCAGTACGTATATCCGCCGCCTTGGTATTTGGAACTGGTGCGTTACAGCTTTTACGGCGTCAGCGGAATAACCGCTTTGATTGCCGTGTTGGTAGGGATGGAATCGACAAAGTTTCAAGTGCGGCCTCTGCCGAGAAGTATCAATGGCCCCGTGATTGTTTACGCGCGCGACGGGCAAACTCCCCTGCGTCCTCCTCAGAATAACGCTCACTTAGAATTAAAAAAATTGCAGGATTTTTCGCCTTATTTATCCAAGGCGGTACTTGCTTCGGAAGATAGCCGCTACAATTGGCATTTGGGGGTAGATCCGCTGGGGGTTTTGCGGGCGCTTTTGACCAATGTTCGCGGGGGAGGAATTCGCGAAGGCGGCAGCACTGTGACGCAGCAGTTAGCGAGGAGTTTATTTCGAGATTATGTGGGAACTCAAGATTCGGCAGGACGCAAATTGCGGGAAGCCGTAGTTGCTTTTAAACTGGAGACTTATTACAGCAAAGATGAGCTGTTGCTGACTTATTTAAATCGGGTGTTTTTGGGAATTGACCTTTACGGTTTTGAGGATGCGTCTCGGTTTTATTTTGGCAAATCGGCGAAGGATTTAACTTTGTCAGAGGCGGCAACTTTGGCGGGCATTTTGCCTGCGCCAAACAGTTTTAATCCGATTCAAAATTATCAATTGGCGGTGCAGTACCGCGATCGAGTGATCGAACGGATGCGGGCACTGGGGACGGTTTCTCAGGAAGAAGCAGATCGCGCGAGGCGATCGCGAATTGAGATCAATCCCAAAGCTCGCGAATTTTTGCAAAGTACGATCGCTCCTTATTTCTACAGTTATGTATTTGACGAATTGGAGTTTTTGCTGGGGGAACAGTTAGCCCGAGAAGGCAATTTTATTGTAGAAACAGGTTTGAATCCCGGTCTGCAAAAGTTGGCGGAAAGTTCCCTCAGAAATGCTGTTGAAAATGCGGGAGCCAGTGCAGGTTTTTCTCAAGGAGCTGTGGTAACTCTCAATAGTACAACCGGAGAAGTCTTAGCTTTAGTTGGGGGCGTAGATTATTTGAAAAGTCAGTTTAATCGGGCTACTCAAGCTTTGAGACAGCCCGGTTCTACATTTAAGATTTTCACCTATGCAGCCGCCCTGGAACGGGGAATCTCAGCCGAGAAAACTTATTCTTGCGCCCCCCTTTCCTGGGGGGGACAAAGTTACAGCGGCTGCGAAAGAACCAGCGGCAGTGTGGATATGTATCGCGGCTTAGCGTTGTCGGAAAATGCAATTGCATTAAGGGTAGCACAGGATGTCGGTTTAGAAGATGTAGTGCAAATGGCTAGGCGTTTGGGGATTACTTCTGAACTGCGTTCTAACCCGGGTTTAGTATTAGGTGAAAGTGAAGTTAATGTGTTGCAATTAACGGGTGCTTTCGGGGTTTTGGCCAATCGGGGTTTGGGAAATCGTCCCCACGTAATTAAGCGAATTATTGACAGCAGCGATTGCAAAGATAGAAATGATTTTAACAGTTGCCGAGTGATTTATGACTATCAAAAAGATGGCATTGCCAATCGGCAGTTAGTTTCTGAAGCCGTGGCGGATACGATGACTGATATGCTGCAAGGTGTTGTGCGGGGAGGTACGGGCAGCAGTGCCGCTTTGGGGTTGGGAGAAGCTGGAAAAACAGGCACAACTAATGATAATAGAGATTTGTGGTTTGTCGGTTATATTCCGAGCCAGCAACTGGTGACAGGAGTTTGGTTGGGAAATGATGATAATTCTCCGACTGGGGGAGGTAGTGCAAATGCCGCTCAGTTGTGGGGGGAGTATATGCGGCAAGTGGCGCGTTGAAATTGCTGAAATTATTACTTTTACTTTTTTAAAATCCCCGACTTCTTAAAGAAGTCGGGGATTTGCGTATTGGTGGACTTATTTATAGCATTCACCAAGGTGGTTAAGACTTTTATTGGTAGGGGTAAGGCTAGCCATAAGCACCCTACAGATAGAGTAGGTGCGTAAGTTTTGAGTTTTTTTACCAGTCGCGGCCATGTCTGTAAAATAAGTGACACTCAAACGAGCTACCCCAAACGAGTGTCACTAGAAAAGTTACTGGTAAAGCGTTTCCGTTAGCAGTTACGCCTAAGAAATAAATGCAAACAAGGGGTCACGTAATGCTAGACGGAGAAACAATGCCACACGAATTCGCGATCGCGAATTCGAGGGTGAAAGAAATTACGAATACCAAGGCCTGAAACCCGCATTGTATCCTCGGCGCTCTAAAACTGTCCCGAGTATTGATTTAGGTGTATGTAGACTCACCTACTTTAGGAGTTTCCCATGAAATTTAGTTCCCTGTCGATGACGATCGGCTGTTCGAGTCTAGTTGCTCTGGGGCTATCGCAATCCCCCTCAATCGCTGCAACTGTAACCGTGCACTTTCCTCGGATGCCGAGGAGCGGCCAAAACTTCGAGCACACCCACACTGTCAGACGTTCTACCAGCAATCCTCTGCAGGATGTGGGTGCTCTCTAGAACTTATTTCAGGGGCCAACCCGTACCGAAATTGCTAATGCACCGGGTCTAGAGAGGGCGCTACCGCTGCTCCCGAGCAATGCCTGCGACGGTCAACCTCTACCTCCTGGAGCCATCAATGCAGGTCGCTTTATCATCAAACGCCAAATCAGAGGCAGTAACATTGCCTACAAAATTCGCATCTGCAAACCTTTTATTAGCGGTGGAGTTGGAACTACTGCGATTCTGGAAACCGCTATTAGAAAGACTCTTTGGGCAAATCTCAACTACGTCTCCCGCGTGAAAAACATTACCCAAATCGATATCGCTCAACCTAATAATCAGTGCCTTGGTGGTAGTGGAGCTACCTGCTGGCCATAACATCTGCGCTCAAACCAAATTCATTTATCTAAATTAAGGAACATACTATGAAACCCATAATTTCTCTTTTAGGCGCGATCGCAGCGATCGCCCTTTTGCCCCACATTGCCCAAGCCAGCGCCTACAAAACCAGCAGTCGCACCACTTTTATTAATATTAAAGAAATTCCTGGTGACAGTGGCTCTGCTATTGGCGGCGGCTACTACAGGACTTACGTAGGTGGCAGGCAGTGGGGAGGGAACTTCCAGGCGACTAGCGTCACCAGCAGTGGTGGCATCAGAACCTATACTGGAACCTTCACCGACGAGCGTTTCGGGCCCGGTGCAACGCAACAATGTAAGGGCAACCTGAAACTACAACGTCCGGTTTCTAACTCCGGCCCTGCGCGCCTGACAGCCACTTGGACGATTACTGGTGGGGTCAACTGTCCCTCTCGGGTGGGTTCAATCTTCAAGCTCAATCTGACCGAAGCCGTCCCCGTCGCCAATAGCAGCGGCAATTTCCTGGCCAGCAATGCCAATACCATTGAATCTGAAACGGCAGGCAGCGCCACTTGGCCTAAGTGGGTTGTCACCGACCCAACGGGACTCAATTGTCGCGCCACTGCCCCTAGTGGCACTGTCGTTACGACCTTCCCCAACGGCAGCACCGTTGATGTCGGTTATCTGGGCCTCAACAGCTTCATCACCGCTGGGGGCGCTTCCTGGCTGCGGGTGCCCAGCAAAAACTGCTTCATCCGCGCCAACAGCCAATACATAAAGCCCAAGCTGATGCCCTTCTAACGAGCATCTAGCCACTTATTTGAATCTCTAATTTTTGCTTGGCTAGAGAGGGTGTAGGGGCAAACAAGGGCGATCGATCGCCCTTATTTGCTCCTATGTTTTCGCTTATTCTACAGTTTGATGAACAGGGCGACAGCCAGACAATATTGAGTGCAAATTGACAACATTTCCGATTACGGCGATCGCAGGTGCTGCAAATCCGACCGCCTCAACTTGCTCTACAATGGTACCCAAAGTTCCGATCAATTCTTCTTGTTCCGGCCGCGTTCCCCACCGTACTAACGCTATGGGCGTTTCTGCACTCAATTGGGCTGCTGTTAACTGACCGATAATGTAAGGCAAATTGTGGATTCCCATGTATACTACAATGGTTTCCGAGCCGCGGGCGATCGCCTGCCAATTTACCTCCGGTCGATATTTTCCCGCTGATTCGTGACCGGTGACAAAGGTGACAGATGAACTGTACGATCGATGTGTTAAAGGAATTCCCGCATAAGCAGGGGCCGCAATCCCAGAAGTTACGCCGGGGACGACTTCTACCGACACTCCAGCTTTTACCAACTCTTCCATTTCTTCGCCGCCGCGGCCGAAGATAAATGGATCGCCGCCTTTGAGACGAACTACGATCGCATTATCTCCAGCTTTTTCTATCATTAGTTGAGTGGTTTCGTCCTGCATTAACGAGTGGCGGCCTTTGCGTTTTCCGGCATCAATTCGTTCTGCTTGGGGGTTGATTGCTGCCAAAATTTGAGGGCTGACTAAAGCGTCATAAATCACCACATCCGCACACTCTAACAAAGCTTTTCCCTTCAAAGTCATCAAACCCGGATCTCCGGGTCCCGCACCTACTAAATACACTTTTCCTAAAGACATTTTTCTTGGTTCCTTTACCTCTTCTTTGCCTCTGCGGTTCATTTTTGAATTAAATTCCCAATTAAGTCTGCTAATTCTACACTTGCGCCTAGAGGATTTGCGAGATAAAGCTCCGCCGCAGGAAATTGCTGCTTTAGCTGTGCGACATTTTTGGCGATCGCATCTGTAATTCCTCCATTAAATAAGAAGTATGGCACAATCCCTATTTGCTGCTGTCCACCACGAACCAAACTCTCAATTGGCTCTTCCAAACTCGGCTTTACCGACCAATACGCTGTTTGTGCACCGAGTTTGCTGGCGATTTCCTCAACAATCGAGTTACCTCCGGGGCGACGGCTGCCATGAGATAATAAAATCCATTTTGGCAATACCAGATTGGGGAGAAAAGTCACCTCTTGCATCTGACTTTTTACCAATTGTGTTAAGCCTGCTTCCTGGGAACCTAAATGCGGGCGCAATTCAATTTTTAGCTTGTCACCAAAAGTTTGTTGGGCAATTTCCACCTCTGCCGGTATGTCTTCGGCGACGTGAACTCCCGGCAATAAAAATACAGGCAGGATTTGCAATTGTGTCAGTCCCAGCGACAGGGTTCGTTCGCCAAAACTGCAAATTTGTTCGTGTAGCGGTGCGGGCCCGAGTTCTAAGGTGGCGGTTGCTACTGCGGGGAAGGAGTCAGGCAATTTTTGAGACAGCAGTTGAGCTAGGTTTTCCAAAGCTAGTTGAGGTCTGGGGTCGCGGCTGCCGTGAGAAACTAATAAATAGGTAGATGATCGCAATTTCAATATGGATTTGATGTTAATGTTCGATCCGGATTTCAAATAATTGTAACATCATGGGGCGCGTGACTTAAAAATTACTCAACACAAAAGTTCCATATTCTAGGGCGCGCGGCTTAAAAATTACTCAACACTGGGCTTAAAGTTTCTAAGCCGCACACCTTACAAAAGAAGGTGCGCGGCTTAAAAATTACTTAACACTGGGCTTAAATCTTCACTCGCCACCCAGGTTACACAAATCTCAAATTAAGCTTTGGGAGCGGGATCGGCAATGTATTGGAAAGTAGGTTCCGAGTTCCAAGGCCCGCGTTCATCCTTGCCATTTGTGGACAAGTTAAAGTAGAGATCCACAGTGGAATCGGGGGGAATATTGCCGAACATCGGATCGGTGAGTTTGCCCACCGATTCCAAAGCTTTCATGAACATTTGAGTGTGAGAAATTTCGCGAGTCAGCAGAAACTGCAGCGTCTTTTTCGTTCCCATATCCGGTGCTAGTTTAATCAACTCTTCGTAGGTTTGGCGAGCTCCTCCTTCCGCAGCGATATTAGCGCGCAAATCGCGCACCACTTCCCCGCCTTCGTTGATATAAGCTGCCGTCCAAGCTTGACCTTGGCTGTCTAACAAGTGTGGGCCTACGCCGCGCACAGCAAACAAAGTGCTTTTATAAGCTTCTGTTTGGTCAACGTTTTTGGTGTGCATTTCGATGAGTTGACCCACCATTTCTAAGTGGCTGAATTCTTCTAGCGCAATATCTTGAAGCATATCCTTAATCCCTGCATCTTCACAGTGGAATGACTGCACCCAGTATTGCAGAGCTGCTGTCAGTTCTCCGGTTGCTCCGCCAAACTGTTCTAGCAACAATTGGGCAAAACGGGGGTTGGCTTCGTCTACAGTCACCGCAGCCATTAATTGTTTTTTGTGAAAAAACATGGATTGATACCTCTCTTTAATTCTGTTGTGTCTCAGGATCGCAGACTTTATCTGTGTTCGCCTTCAGCATCCATTGTGCGACAAGCGATCGCACCGAGCCTCGGTCAATGGATACATCTCTCGCGATAAATTTCTCTGCTTTCAGGTAGAGTTTAAAGTTAAAATTTTAGCTAGTTAGTCGGTATAAATACTACACTTTACACGCGGCATTATTGTCGCACTCGGTTAATTTTGCAGATAGGGCATCGAGATGCTGCAGCCACTGAATGCCACCAACCCAACTGCGAGAGGGGAGGTGTCCGATTGGTGCTTGCTGATTAAATTTAATCTGCCCTAAAGTAGTAGTAGAATTGTATGCTTGCCAGTTGACCCGATCGCAAAATCTGATATAGTCTCCCTTAACGCTTTCGTAAATCTGCTTTTGGATGCTGAAGCCAAACCGACCTTGACTGTAGTGCAGCCACAGGCGATCGACTGTTTGCAAATCTTCGCAGGGTATCTGGTAAATTTGGCTTATTTCTAGCTGAGTTTCCGGTGGCTGGGAAAGAGATTGACACATCAAGCCCCAAGTTTCGCGGTCGGCTTCTTTCCACTTTTTGTGAGACAAAAAATCCCGCAGTTTGGTATAATCAACTCCCCGTGCAGAAATTAGGGTTGGATCGAGATTTGAAGTATTTGAAGTAACAGATAAGGACAAATTTTCTGCCGAATTGGGGACGGCATTGGTGGGTAAAATTGAAGAATCAGGAGCTTGTAGTGCGCTGATATCGGTTGAGTTGTCGGTATTACCGAGATCAGGAGCGATCGGTTTTTGGGGCGAAAGCAAATTGTGATGGTGAATATCTAAAGCTGCTTGGATATCTTGCAAAACTTCCGTAGCAAAACTGTACCGCTGAGTGAGACGAGTTTGCAGCAATTTATCTAAAATTTCGCCTAACTCGTCGCTAATACTCGTCGCTTTGGGGAGAAACTCGCGCCACCACCAGCGCTCGTTGTTGCAGTCGTACATATCCAAGGGAGGAACTTGCGTCATTAGACGAATGCAAGTAACCCCTAAACTGTACAGGTCGCTAGCAGGAAATACTTTGCCGCGCATTTGTTCGGGAGCTACATAATCTTGACTGCCAATGAGCGTTGCTGGATGAAGCATGGCTGAATCAGTCAGCAATTTGGCAATGCCGAAATCGATTAAGACGAGTTTGTTGTCGGATTGGCGGCGGATAATATTTTCTGGTTTGATGTCGCGGTGAATGACGCGCTTGTCATGGATAAATTGCAGCACTGGCAATAAGTCTTGCAGCAGTTGCCAAATTTGCTCTTCATCGTATACACTCTTGTCTAATTCTTGTTTAAGAGTCGATCCCCCTATAAACTCTTGAACTAAATAAATATGACCTTCTTGTTCAAAGCAGGCTAATAATGTAGGGATTTGCGGGTGTTTTCCGAGTTCGTCTAAACGGACGCCTTCTTGCCGAAATAATTCAACGGCTTTGTTAAAAATTTTGGGGTCGCGGTCGTAAAAATAAAATTGTTTGACTGCACAGCGGGGTAGAGATGGGATGTCTTCATCAATTGCTAGGAAAGTTTTACCAAATCCGCCTCTACCTAAAAGTTCAATCGGGCGATATCGCTGTCTCAGCAACAGGTTAAAGCCGCAGTTTAAGCAAAATTGTGCGGCGTTGGAGTTGTGAGGATTTTGACATTCAGGGTTCACACAGTAGCTCATATTGATTTTAGATTTTAGATTTTAGATTTTGGATTGCGGAGAAGAGTTTTTTTTACGAACCGCGAAGACGCGAAGCGACGCGAAGGAAGAGGGAAGAGAGAAGAGAGAGAAGAGGGATGGTTGATAACTCATGCGGTGTGGGATAAGCTGTCCCGCTTCTTGTGTTGTATTTTTCGGGCGGGCGGGAAACCCCACAAGCATTTCATCTGAGATGTTGCACCATTCTCAATAAGGCTTTTAGGGGCGGGCTAGAAGAGCCCACCCTACAAGAAATTCATTCTTTGTGGAACAGGCATCTTGCCTGTTCTTGAGAAGGGTGCAAGATGTGAGTTTTATCAAACTGGACTGTAAAATTTAGATGCGCCTGGGCTGATAAGGCTATTTTAATGCGCTGGGCCGAATCGGAACGCTGCCAAAGCTACCGAACCCAAGCCGCATGACTGCTGGGGGCGATATAATTGCCGATCGCACAAGCCGGTCGCGCAGAGCGAAAATAGTGCTATAGTCTTACTGTGCTTGGAACTTGAGGCACAATCGATCTGTCGGGTTCAGGGACGCTCAGAAATATTTCAAAATATTTTTGCCTTACCCCTAGACTTGTGCTGAGATCTGATGCTATAGTTAAAACTGATACGGCGAGCGTAGCCAAGTGGTTAAGGCAGTGGTTTGTGGTACCACCATTCGTGGGTTCAAGTCCCATCGTTCGCCCTTTTGATTCTAAACAGTTTAATTCGAGCGCCTGTCGCCTGTACGGTAATTTACGATGGTCGTAGGGTGTGCAATGCACACCTTAATTTTTTTTGGGATGTAGCGGTTCTGTCGGCACAAGTTCCGATGTGCTAATCTTAAATCCGGCGTTGCTGAATACAAATAAGAATTCAGATTTCGGCATTGCTATAAGCCAAGTCGGGTTAGTTTTGTAACATCAAGCGAAAATTTGATTCATACCGTGAATCAGCAACACCCTTAAATCCAATCTAAAATCTAAAATCTAAAATCTAAAATCAAAGTATGCCATCTTTAGTAACAGAAGATTGGGGATATAAATTTAGTGGCGATCGCACAATTAATAAGTTTATTCGGGATATAGAAGGAGAAGCAGCTTTAGGGAAATATTGCGATTGGGAATGCAAAGAACGTGCGGAAATTCTGATGTCGGATATTGCTGGGAAATCCCACAATCTTTTCTACGTGCGCCGCCAAAAGGTAAATGAGAGATTTTCGGAAGAAGAAATCTGGGAATTGTTGCTTGCTACGGATGGAGATGATTTTGAATTACCTCAATTGTTGCAAAAAGCCGATCGCACTTTGCGGTTGTTAGCAACTGTACGCTGTGAAGACGGAATCGGCGGTTTAAAACTGCTGGATGCTGGTTTGGTGGCGGTTCCCAGAGGAAGGAAAGATGGGTATGCTTTGCCGGTGCAGTTGCGACTTTTGGCTAACAGTCGCTCGCCAATTCCTGTAAAGTCGATCGCCCGCGTCCAACAAATGCCATTTTGGGACGACAGACACATACCGACTACCGAACAACTAAAAGTTTGGCATACTTTTTTAAATGTGGAAAAACGCATCGCGGAAGCGCGTCAATTTTGTGTACCTTTCCGAGGGCACAATTACGGTTCCGGCTTCAAAATCGTCACTTTTGAAATCGATCGTAATTCCGCAACTCTTGACGGTTACGAGGAAAATTTCTTAGAATTGGGCGACTTTCGCGACAGGCTAAAAAAGGCGCGAAATGAAGAAATTATCCTATTTGATTCGCCGCCAGGCAGCAGAAGCAGCCGCGATGGAGAGACATTGGGTAGCATCGCTGAAATTGACTTTGAACATGGTAAATTACGGATTAAGTTAGATGTTGATTTAGGAGTTCGCATGGCGGGCGGCAGATATCAACTGCCCAAACAAGGATTCTTATATTTTGAGGCGGCGGGCGATATCAGTCAGATAGAACGCAAGAAGAAAGCTTTAAAAATGCTGACAGATGGCCGCGCTCAAAATCCCTATTTGAGTGAGTTTTTATTCGACTCTTCTCAGGCGAGAATGCCCGAAAAACTGATTAAATTGGATCGGGAAAACTTATTAAATCGCAATGCTAATGACGACCAACTTGCCGCCGTAGAAACGGTGCTTTCGGCGCGGGATTTAATTTTGATTCAAGGGCCGCCGGGAACGGGCAAAACGACTGTGATTGCGGAGATTTGCTATCAAATTGCCCGTCAGGGTGGCAAAACACTAATTGCTTCGCAAGCCAATTTGGCTGTAGACAATGCTTTGAGTCGGTTAGTGCACAATCCGGCGATTCGGGCTTTGCGGAAGGGAAAAGCTCATAAGGTGCAGGAAGAAGGGCAGCCGTTTTTAGAGGAAAATGCGATCGGCACTTGGCTGCAAAATACGGCGACTGACTGCGAAAAAAAGCTCTCGCAGCGCCTGACTAATGTCAAATCTTTGCGGCAGTTGGTGGCAGAATCCGAGCGATTTACCGCCTACTGTGCCGCCGAGAGAGATTTTTTCAATGACCTCAAACATCTGCACGACAGTAAAGCAAATATAGAGGAAAAATGCAGTCAGCAAGCCGCAGCTTATGAAGAGGCTTTAACCAAAAAAAGCGAGATTGAATCCCTAGTTAGGGGGCTAGAAAATTTGCTGGATGCGCCAAAAATTAACTGGGAATCTCCAGAAGTTGCCGAGTTTATGCCCAGACTAAAACCTTATTCAGAAGGCAATGTTTTAGTAGAAAACTTTATGGCAAATGTTCGGGTTGCCACCAGCAATGCTATTCACTTAGGCTTCGATCGCCCGGCTTGTGGCGCCTTTGGGATGGGGGTTTGGCTTCAGGAAACTGTAGCAGCGCAAATAGCGGAATTTAAGACAGCATTCGATCGCGCTGATGATGTTTGTCACGCTATGTCGGCGGTTGCGGAGGCGTTGCGGGTGTCGCGGCAGATGTCTGAGGCTGTGAATCAACTCGAATTGGGCGATCGGCAAAATCAGACACACCGCCACAATCTCGAACAGAAAATCAAGAATTTGGAACTGCGAAAAGCTGAAATTGCAGCCGTTGTCGTCGCCGTTGCACAGTGGATCGAGACGGCGGATACGGGGCTCTATGAAGTCGTGAAAACTTGCTGGGAAACGGGCGCAATGCTCACGGATGATATGGTAGAGTTGCCCGCAGGATTGCTGAAAATTGCCCGATCGCTCAAATTGCCGATCGTGCCGCCCAAATGCAAAATCAATTTGCCCGATTTGGATCGGTTGCAAAAGGCGATATCCCACGAAGAAAGCGCAGGTTGTAAGGACATAAAAGGGCAACAGTTCCGGTTTAGCGAGTTTCTGCACCTAAATTTGAGTCAAACGCCCCTCGTGCTCTCTGCGGGCGATCGCGCACAGTGGCAACAACTCGCCAAAGACTTCGCCAGCTATTCTCAAGTCAGTCAAAGTCAGCGCAAATTCATCATCGAAAAAGCCGCCACTTTCTTAGCTAGCATTCAACAATTTTACAGTGAATCCTTGCACCCAAATCATATCCAGTCTACCTTCGATCGCCTAGTCAAAGAATTGCTGCACAGTATCCTCGCAAATGCCCGTCAGTGCGTGGTTCCCCTGAAAACCGAAACCGAACAGCAGCTTATCAAACAGCAACAATTATTAGATAAAATCGGTCAAACCTTAAACCAGCAGCAAATATCCGCCGCTAAACTTCAGGTAGAAACAGCGCAGCAAGAGGCGAACTTAAAAATTAGCGAAGTTACTAATTTGTTGCAAGCAATTGTCCAACAGCCAAACGCCCCTGAAAAGTTGCGGATTTTAGCTGAACAATATCTCGCCCAAAAATCCAATATTTGGGAGCAACCGCAGCAGTTCGTCAAGCAAGTTGAGGCTTGGAAAGCAAGCGCCATTCAGCTTGAAAAATCAATTGCCGATCTAGACCCTTTTGGGGTTTTGGAGACCATAAAAAACACTCTTGACGAGCATTTCTCTCCGCTACAAACTGCGGCTGCAACTTCGCAGCAGCAACTCGCCGAACTTCAAACCGAATTGAGCGAAATTACCGCTCAACTGCAACAGCAGCAACCGACAGCAGCATTACTGGTTGAGAGAAATTGGTGGGAGTCAGCATGGCAAACTATCCCGACTCAATATCAGCCAGAAGTTCCGAATACAGGATTATTCACCGTAGCTTTTTTAAACAAAATTAAGCGTTTATTCAAAACTTGGCAGCGGAAATTAGAACAAGAAGAAACAGCACTAAATCGTTCTCAAAACTTTGTAACAGATTGGATTCAAAAACTCCGCAATCCATCAGAAAAAGACCGCAACGATTTAAAGCAAATTTATATTGACAATGCCAACGTAATCGGCATTACTTGCGTGCAGGCTGCTAGCTTCGATTTTACTAAAAACTTTCCCAGCTTTGATGCAGTCATCATTGACGAAGTTAGCAAATGCACTCCCCCAGAGTTATTAATTCCCGCTTTGAAAGGCAGAAAGTTAGTATTAGTGGGCGATCACAGGCAATTGCCGCCGATGTTTAATCAAAGTACGATCGACGATATTGCCGAAGACATCGGCTGTACCGGAGACGAACTTAGCTTTATCAAAGAATCTTTGTTCAAAGTTTTGTTTGAAAATGCCAGCGACAGCATCAAAAAAATGCTGACAACTCAGTATCGAATGCACCCGCAAATCATGGGCGCAATCAATCAGTTTTACCAGCAAAAACTCAACTGTGGCATTCAGGAAGCAGACACCAAGCGCGCCCACAACCTGACAGGTAGAATCATTCAAGAAAACAATCACATTCTCTGGGTGAAAACGCCCATCGGACAAGGATTTGAAGAGGAAAAACAGGGTACTTCGCGGTTGAATGTCAAGGAGATTGATGCGATCGAGCGTTTGTGCGAACAAATGCAGACAGCTTGGCAGCCCAAAGTTGCCGAGGGTGAACCACCGAAAGAAATCGGAATTATCACTTTTTATGCTGCTCAATTAAATGCAATTAAAGACAGAATAGAAGGCGAAAGATTCCCTGCATTGAGCATCCGCACTGGTACGGTTGACATATTTCAAGGCATGGAAAGACCTGTAATTATTGTCAGCACCGTGTGCAATAATGTTAGGGGCGATATTGGATTTGCTAAGGAACCGGAACGGGTGAATGTGGCATTTTCCCGCGCTCAAGAATTGCTAATTGTTGTCGGTTGCCACGATTTATTTACCCAACAAACAGGTACTGTCGGAAAAATGTATCAGGAAGTTTCAAAAACGGTGCGTCACTGCGGAGGTTTTGTAGATGTTTCTAGCGTCCTCAACTAAACCAATAGACTCGAATTTAAGTTCGCTAGCCGAACAAATTGAGCAACAAAATCCGGGTTTGTCTGTGTTGGCGGCGCGTCAATTCCGCTTTGCAATCCGCCAAACTCCGCTGGAGGTGGCGGTTAGCGAACCGCGCGAGTTTAATGTGTTGGAAGAGTTCATTTTGCGGGCGGGTGTTGAGTTTGAACCTGCGCCAACTTTGAAGGAATTGGCGGATTTGCTGGGGTTGGACGAGATTTTTGTGAAGACTACGGCGGCGACTCTGGTTAGTTTGGAAAGCTTGGAGGTGGCTGAAAATGGGCAAATTGCGATCGCCCCGCAAGGTAGAGATTTTTTCGAGAAAGGTGCGGTTAGTCGATCGCAAATTCAATCAATTTACGCCATTTCCGATCCTTTAAATCAAACTCTTACCTTTAAATTCGATGCTTTAGCCGCAGAATCGGTCAACTTACCAGATTTAGCAGATTTAGTATCCCTCGAACATAAAATTAGCGACCTTGCGAATTTAAGTCTAGCAGAAATCCAGCCGTTAATTCAAGATTCCGGCTTAGGAATTCACGCCCCACAAAACGGCAAAATTGTCTCTGCTTGCGATGTCGTCGGCGACGATTTAGATATTTGGCAAACAGTCTCGATTTTTGTGTTGCTAGATGCGATCGAAAATAAAACTACTATTCAACTCAGACAGGGAAAGCAAATATTAGAAACAGCCTCAAACAGACTCAACGAACTTGAATCTCAGCAAAAACTTTCCTTAAATGACTTGTGCAAATTAACCCCCGACATCGCACAGCAAGAATCAGAGACAATCCCGGTTCCGAAAACTCCTAAAAAGCCCTCTAAGAAGAAACGGAAGGAAACTATATGATGAGGATTAAAGTCCTACGGACTGGTTTGTAGTAAGGACTAAAGTCCTGATTAACTGATATCTTGCACCATTCTTAATTACTTGTTTAGGAACGGGCAAGATGCCCGTTCCACAATAAAATCAAGTTTTGTGGAACGGGCATCTTGCCCGTTCTTGACAAGAGTACAACATATAACTCTTAACCAAAAAATGAGGTAATTGTGCAATATTGGAGTTTAGACTAAGCAGGTCAAAAAGTGCGATCGCTGTGAGACTAGCGAACAGTTATCAAGAACGGCAATGGT
>NZ_JAUBRM010000238.1:0-1004 GCF_036701905.1 Microcoleus sp. MON2_D5 | reverse complement strand
TTCATAGGCTTTGACTTTTAGTTAATTGTTTTTGCCAATTTCTCTTTGAACAAATCATACCTTAGTTCAGCAACGCCGATTTTTGTAGTCAGGACTAAACCCTGCAAGGAGATTACCTAGCCCTTCAATATCGTTACGCCAATCACGGTGCAATTCACCCACAACGCTATACCAATTGACCAACTGAGCGCCAGCACGAGACATCCGATCCCAAGCTGCATCGCGACAGGTTTCATTGAAGGTGCCAGAGGCATCGGTGACAACAAAAACGTCATACCCTGCCTCCAATGCTGAAAGTGTGCAAAAAGTGACACAGACATCCGTGACAATTCCGGCAATAATCAATTGCTTCTTACCAGTTGCTTCTACGGCTTTAACAAATTCCTCATTGTCCCAAGCGTTGATCTGTCCGGGGCGCGGAATGAAGGGAGCATCAGGAAACTTCTCCTTCAGTTCCGGCAGGATGACTCCATTGGGACCATCCTCAAAGCTAGTGCTCAAAACAGTAGGCAGGTTGAAAAACTTGGCTACACTGGCTAGCGCTAGCACATTATTTTTGAAGTCGGCAGCACCAATATCACGCACAAGCGAGAACAGTCCAGTTTGGTGATCCACCAGTAGAACCGCAGCATTATTCTTATCTAGACGATTGTACTTGAATGTAGACATTAGGTAATTCTCCTATTTGAGTGATTGGTGAATGAGGAATTGCAGAATGAAATCAAAAGCTAAACATCTCTGCTTGTGCTTTTAAGTGAAACGTCTGTTTACCCTCAAGGGTTGATGACGTAAGCGATCGCGCCATGAACTGAGTCTGCAAGACAACGCCAAATTTCATCACTTAAGCTCCGCAAGTTAAGCACAGAGTTAAGATTTTCGCGTCGCGGGTCCAAAGGGCATTCGTTTGGGTGCATCTCAGTTTTGCAGATATATCAAGTGGAAAGTTGACCATTGAGATAAGCACAGCGCAGAGAAAGGATAGAGGCAACACTCTCGATATTCCA
>NZ_JAUBRM010000096.1:0-20511 GCF_036701905.1 Microcoleus sp. MON2_D5 | reverse complement strand
CAACGTATTAAATTTCACTCTAATCACGCTACTTAATGTTTCGTCACATAAAGATAATTTTTCCCGCCTACCTACTTCATTTAAATCGGGAAGTCTTGCAAAATCTCGAAAATGGGCTGCAAATAACGATAACTTGGACACCGAAGCAATTAGCTTATGCGCCACTTCTAAACGCGGTTCTGCCCAAGTTGTTAATCTCAACTCAGTTAAAGCCTCTGGAGGAATAGGATGGGGAACTAAATTCCACCACTTTAATTCAAGCTGTTCGTCATTTGATAACAGAACAGTTAGGGAAATGCGCCATGCCGTAGCATTCAAAGACTTGCCTTTGACTAAGGGTATAATGACAACAAAAGGCCAATTTAAGTCAATCACATGGTGTCGCAAATCCTTGTTCTTAACTTCTAAAAATGCCTGCCAGATCGCAGTCAGTACCCTTTCCAAGGAGTTGTATACTTCTACAGGATTTTCGCTATCAATTTTTATCCACAGTGTCCGTTCCTGTCTCCAAAGAATCTCTTCAGATACAACCTGAATCCGTAACTTGTCAGAGGAAATATTTCGCAACTCTTTTTTTAGATTGTTTCTAATTCCTCTTTTAAGATTATCAAATCGATTGGCAGACTCTAGGACAGGATTCTTTAAGCGTAAATCTGGTTGAGATGTAAATAAATACCAGAGATTCCATACACGCCTATACACTACCTGTTCTTGATCGTCCAAAGACTCCAATTCATTGTCATTGATAAATTGAGCTAGCAACTGTCTAAAGTTCTTGTGGAGCTTGGGCCAAAGTTGGATTGTATTAGCTAGGTTGAAATTGGATATACGAATCACATGAGGTTGAATCCCTTTTTGTTTGGCGATTTCAATTATTTGGTTTTTGGTTGCCTCATTGTTCTGTTCAGGCTTCAATCCTTTTCCCAGGAGTGGGTTTAATGCTATTGCATGAAGTGCCAGGTTAAAAAAATTATCAAGAGTGCTAGTGTAAGTTCCAAAATTAGTTAAAAAAGGCTTGTAGAATTTGAGAAACAAAGTTCGCTTACTGACAACGGCTAAATTTTCTTTAGCCTCTTTACTACCTTCATTAGGTGAATCTGAGGTCAGTTCATCAACAAAACCCCATTCATCAAGAGCGCAAAGGGGAAGCAGGGGCTTTTTTAGCAGTATCTGCCGACAATAATCCCATCTTTCTGCATTAATTGATTTATCCATTAACGGAACGTTTTTTGAGTGACGGAAATATACTTCTAAACCCTGTTCTAGTTGTTTAATCGCTTGCAGTACAGTCTATCTGAGGTTTAAAATTGAATGAGTATATTCCTGCCAAGTTTTAGGTCTAAAAGGTTGTAGCGCCAATCCTCTAAATGTTGAATTGACTGAGAGCAGCCACGAGATTGGAAGATAAGACTTGGGAATACCTGTTTTTTGAGTTTCATCGAATGGGATTTCACCTGACCAAACCCTGTGGCCGTAACCTTGACAAGCATACAGTTCTCGATTTGGCAGCAGTCTTCTTAATAGTCCGCATCGCTGCACGGCTTCTTCATGCAAGCGATTTTTAGTAGTTTCGGCTTCTTGTTCGTCTTCAGATTGAGAGCCGTTTTGTTGCTGGATATCAACAATAAAATGAGCCGTAAGTTTTTCTCCATCATCTTCCAATGCTACGGTTTGTGTTTCTTGCCGAAAGCGATTCATAAGTCTAGAGCGATTCGTCTCCAGCCAAGAACTAAAGCCGTCTTGATATCCGCAAGACATCCCTAGCATTAAATCAGCTAATATCTCGATGGGGAGCGCATCAATTGCTCGGTCAATCTCATAATTAGAAAGCCATTCTGCTAAAGGCCAGGATAGTCCAAAATGTCCTATCCAAAATATTGTTTCCGCCATACCAGACCAATCCACATCAGATGAGGGTGCTGTAGGTTTTTGAGTCCGACTTGACAACCATGTTTCAGCACGTACAAACACCTGCTTCTTATCAGTCTGACGAGATTGATAAGCTTCTATTCGCTGCCGTCTTTCTGGAGGGATCGTGTGTCCTAAGTTGCTTAACCACAATCTCCCCCAGCCCGGAGTAGCATCTGCAATATCGCCATCTAATACAAACAGAAAACCAGTTCCTACATCTTGATATATTTCTGCAATAAGTTGTTGATTAGCTTCAGCGTATTCCTTAATGCCTAACCAAATTAAAGCCCGCGTGACTCCTGCTATTGCAGTCCACTGTTGTGGCTGATATGAGGTAAGAGACTTTAGCAAAGGTTCAATTTCAAACCGATGACGGGAGAAGGCGTAAAGGAGAAAACTTTCAACATCCCGTTCAAAGATGAATGGCAAACAGATGCTAGCACTTTCCGACCAGGGTGAAAATGTTGAATCGCTTAGAAGGTCAGCAAGTATTGCTGAACGTATAGGATGTAATCCCTGTATTAGGGAACCATCCTCACTAAGCCTCAGCAAATACTCTTTTTCAAACTGTTCACAAGTTCTCTCTGGCACAGTTAAAGCTAAATGTTTGACAAGGGGTTTAATCTGCAACCGAGATTCAAAGGCTGACGCTACCGAAGCCAATCTCAAGAGTTTAATTTCTGCATAACTTCGCTTTCCTGTTCTGGCTTCATCCTTAAGTCGCGTTATTTGTTGTTCGAGTCTTTCTCGAAGAGAATTTCCCTGAGTCACCAGATAGACAAATTCCATGAGGGGGCCTTCACCGCCAAATTTGTTCCAGGCCTCCTCAAAAGTCAAGAACTCTGCTGGAAGTTTTTTGTTTGTAAGAGATTGATAGATTTCCTGCGCCTCAATGCGATCGAAGGTCAGTTCGACTCCTGAAAATTGAATTTCAGCACCAGAAATACTGGCTCGACGAAAATCTTCTTCGCGAACCGTTACTAGAACTTGAATGTTTCTATGAGTAGATAATTCCTTGACTAACTCAGTCCAACCAATATCGTTGGGTGAAACATCCAAGTAAACGGCAATTGGTATACCGATTGCATCAGCTTGACCTGCTAGAGCCGTCGCAATACTAAGAGCGTGTTCTCTACTATCAATTAGTTGAACTTTAAATCGCCATTGGTCTGGAAAGAACTCGTGAAGATAGCGAAATGCTAAAGTAGTCTTGCCTTGACCAGAAGCCCCGTGGATAATAACGACTCTATTTTTTTCTCTATTTTCTTCAAATTTTTTAGCTAGTTCTTGTAATTTTTGAGAGCGCAAAACATCAACATCCGCCAGAATATGCTCGTAACGAGCTGAAATTCCACGATAAAATTCCTCCGATAATTCATCTTTTAATTTGGCATCAATTTCTGGCTCTTCTAGAGGCACAATGGTGGTAAACCACTCTTTGTGATGGGCAGCCCGTTCAGCTATAAACCGACCGACTTTGTTAATCTTATCAACCACATCACGCCGAGTTATCTTGCACTTGTTCTCGGCACAGATATACAGCCAAAAATTTAATATTTCAAAGGCAGACTCGGGATCTACACCCGTTAAAGTCTCTTTGAGAAACCTATACACACTCTCTGTTAGTGCAGCTTCTTTTACACGACTTAACTGTATTTTTGCCAAGAGGCTATCTGCTTCTACCTCGGACAGAAATGTGTACTCGCTGAGTTTTCTGGCTACAGTTTGTCGTTTATTATCATTTTCCCCACAAGCTTGGCGCATTTCCTGACCTATTTCACCGAAACTAGCAATACTAATTGTCAAGTGAGAGTTGGTCTTCAAAAGTTGGGCTACTCTGTAAAAGAAAGAATTACTTTTTTGAGGATTAAAAGAGGAAAGCGCCAGAGCCTCACTGTGCGCTTTGACCTGTACTACTTCCACGAGATTGTTACTAGCGTCAAAAATAGCTAGGTCTTCTTTACCTTCAGGCTGAAAAGTAAAGTTCGCGCTGTCATTGGATTCAAGTAGGCGCGAAAGTGTGTATAGAGCTTGAAGTCGATAGCCGCGATATGCAGGCGTAGCGTCAGATTGTGAGGATACGGACATCTGTATAGTTTGAAAATGCGAATCGGCTTTAAAACATTTGTTCTATTATGACATTACTCAAAGTCTAGTTAAAATAAAAAGAGAGATTTTTTGATTAAATTAAAAAGATATGCACTCTGGATGATGACGATGCGTAAATACATTGTTTTTAGAGCCGAAGGGCGGCAACCGGGATGGGAAGATCGAATGCTATCCCACACTCATTCTCTGACTCGCATCCTTGCTGAATACTTCGATTCATCCGATCGCCCGATCCCGCAACCAGGATACAGGCCAACCGAGTTTGTCAGGGTTGAAGCAGAACACGAACCCAATTTCCACGGTTGGAGTACCCATTACAAAACAGGTGATTGGGAAGTTGCTAGAGTCGAAACCTACACCCCCGATATCCCCAACCTTCCTCAAGGTGGTTCGAGCGAATTCGGCATGGTGGTTATCTGCTATTGTCGCTACAATCCGATCGATGCAGCGCTCAAACCAATGCCCGATCGTCAGGTTTCGATCGATGGATTCGGTGGCGACAGGGAAGCCTACGAACGTTGGCTAGAATCTCAAAAAGACCGACAAGCTGCTGAGGTATAGCGAGGTAAATTTAAGGGCGATCGCTATTCGATAGACTGGCGAAAATCAAGCTTAGGGCGATCGCCCTTTTGATTTACCGCACCAAAAAAGCCACACACTCAACATGAGAAGTCTGAGGAAAGAAATCCGCCGGCTGCACTCGGGCTAACTTATAATCCCCATTTTCGCACAAAATTTTGAGGTCGCGAGCCAAGGTAGCAGGCTTGCAGCTAACATAAACAATGCGATTTGGTTTGATTTCCTTGATAGCTTCCAAAACCGCGCGATCGCACCCTTTCCTCGGCGGATCTAACAGCACAATATCCGGTGTCAATCCCAAGGAAGGCAGCAAACTCTCTACAGTTCCCGCCTGAAAATCGACATTTCTCACGTCATTTAACTCACCATTTAATTTGGCTTGTTCGATCGCCGCCGGTTGCACTTCTAAACCTATGGCTATTTTTACTTGTTTTGCCAGGGGTAAAGTAAAAGTACCAATTCCGCAGTAAGCGTCAACCAAAACCTCGTTTCCCTGCAAATTCAATTCCCCTACCATCACCTCTAACAATGCTTCAGCAGCCTCTGTATTTACCTGGAAAAAAGTATCGGCTCTTAGCTGAAATTTCAAACCCGCAAAGCTTTCTCGCAGATAAGAACGACCTGCAATGCAGCGAGTTTCTGCACCAAAAATCACATTTGTTTGAGCGGGATTTATATTCAAACAAACCCCTGCCAGTTGAGGATATTGTTTCAGCCACTCTGATGCTTGCTCTTCGAGTCCCGGCAAGTCTCCAGTGCGAACTATTAAAGTTAGCAGCATCTCGCCGGTGCGCCGTCCGATCCGCAAGGACAAGTGACGCAATTCTCCTGTATGTTTCTTTTCGTCGTAGACTTGCCAATCCCGCCAGTGGATGTCTTCTTTGACTTCTTTTAACAAAGGATTGAGGCGCGGGTCTTGCACCGGACACTGATTTAGATTGACTAATTTGTGAGTGCTTTTTTGATAGTAACCTGCTTGGACTTGACCTGTTGCAGATATTGCCACCGGATAAGTCGCTTTGTTGCGGTATCCCAAAAATTGAGGAAATCCCTCGATTTTTCCCGTTAAAATTTCATCAACTTGCGGATTGCTAAATCCGCCAATCCGTTCTAAGGCTTGAATGATTTGATTTTGCTTGGCTGCAAGCTGATATTGATAATCTACGTGCTGCCACTGACAGCCGCCGCACTTGTCGGCGACAATGCAGTTAGCTCGGATGCGGTGTTCGGAGGCTTCCAGAAGTGTGTCCAGCTTACCTGTAGCATAGGTGGATTTGACTTGCACGAGCCGAACAAGGACTCGATCGCCCGTCACGGTATCGGGCACAAACACTACTAACTCACCAAAACGACCAACTCCGTCGCCGGTGTCTGTCAAGTCAGTAATCTCTATCTCAATCAGTTGACCTTGCTGGCAAGGGTTTGCCAATTTCGTCGAGTTTGGGGTCGGGAATTTAGATTTGGTCACAAGTAGTCGTGGTAGGATTTAATATGGTAATGCAATATCGCTCTCTCTTTCCTGAGATAAGTCGTAGCGAAGCGGGGCGTAAGTCATCGCACTCAAGCTCAATTGCAGGCTGTCTTCCTGCTGCTGAAAGTCTTGGTGCTAAAGCCAAGCTTCAACCTGCAAGTCAAGCCGGCTGTGAGTTGCCCCTACCCGTGCCTGTGCGATATGCTGTTGGGGCGAGCTAGCAAAAACTCGTTAAACAGTCAAAGTGTCTGCCGACATCAAAACTCTCACTCGCAGTTTTTGAGTTTTTCCCGCAGTACCCTGGAACACAGGGAAACGGGCTTGAACATCAAGCATAACGTTTGCGGAGATTTACCCGCTACTTCTAATGTTGATAAATGTTAGAAGCAAAGTAAATCGCCCAACCAAGAATCTCATCTTTAAGGGATGAGAATGTCAATTAATCTTACTCTCAAATATCCTCAATTTTTTTGAATAACAATGAGCGTAGTTAGCCAACTAATTCTCCAAGCCGACGACGAACTTCGCTATCCCAGTACCGGCGAACTTCAAAGCATCAAAGATTTTTTTAAAACCGGAGAACAGCGGGTGCGTATTGCTACTGCGCTGTCTGACAGTGAGAGGAAAATTGTTGAAGAAGCTAGTAAAAAACTCTGGAAAAAACGACCTGATTTTATCTCTCCTGGCGGCAATGCTTACGGCCAGCGCGAACGGGCTTTGTGTCTGCGCGACTACGGCTGGTACTTGCGCCTGATTACCTACGGTATCTTGGCGGGTGACAAAGAGCCGATCGAAAGCATCGGTTTGATTGGCGTTCGGGAAATGTATAATTCTCTGGGCGTTCCTGTTCCTGGCATGGTCGAAGCTATCCGCTGTTTGAAGGAAGCTTCTTTGGCTTTGCTCAATCAGGAGGATGCTAAGGAAGCAGCTCCTTATTTTGATTATATCGCTCAGGCAATGTCTTAAGTGCTTTGGTGATTGCTTTCATGAATGTGGCGGAGCATTCGCGGGTGATTTTTGGGGTGATTTTATCTCGCAATTGCTCGCAAATGTTTCGCTTCTGTTTTTTGGCAAGGAAATCTGCCTCATTTTTGCTAGGAAGCAATGCAGTTTAAGCTTTCCCAGATGTTGAGTTCGTCTTGTCTTTCAATGCACATTTGATTTAAAAAGTCAAGTGTTTTTGGGAGAGATTGTTTTTTGAATTTCCGGCTGTCGTACTGAATGGATGTTTTGAGCTGCGAGAGTTCTCCAAGGGTGGGGCAGGTTTGGATATGATGGGCGATCGCATTTTGCCATTCTTCCAGCTTCCGGTACGAGATAAATTGTCCGCCTCTGTCCCGCCGGTGCACGAAAACCACGAAAGCCCAGGATTCGACTCGCTTAATTTGATTTTGGCTGATTTTGAGCAGTTGGGCGATCGACCTGACGGTGATGCGGAGCTTTTTCGAGGGTTGGATGCGGCGAAACAGTGCTGTCATGGCTGAGTCACTCCTGAACTTGGATGAGTTAGTAGGTGTTCGTCTTTGTATCTTACTATATCATATCATTCTACACGAATGCAGAAAAGTTGCAGTAATGTTTCTAAATGTGTAATGCTCAAACCCTGTGTGCTGCCTTGAGCAAGGCAAAAGTACAGCTAGCTTAAGAGTTAAATTGGATCTGTAAAATGCCGGGATTTCTTGACTTTAAGGCTGTCGTCGATCAGGAAAAACTGCGCCCTGTGCGATTTACGGATACGGGACGCGGTAGATTGGGCAAACTTCTGAAAGCAGCTAGAGAGATTCGGGGCTGGTCAATTATTGAAACAGAAATGGTCACAAAAGAATACGAGGCCGCTCTGTTTCGGACAGCCGGAGATCCTGTACCAAAAGATGTCGGTATTAGTAATGCTACTGTTAGTCGCTACGAACGCGGGAAGTTAGAAAGTTTGGATTGGCGATCGCTCAGTCTGTTATGCTTTGTCCTCAAGCCGATCGACCCGGTGACAGGAGAGGCCCTGGAACCGACAAATGCGCTTTATATCGCCTGCGAACATCCGCCGTACAATGATGCGAAGCTTTACGAGTAGTTGATTCCTGACATCTGGCAGTATTGTGAATGAGCTTTTTTTGGGCGGGCTAGAAGCCCACCCCACAAGAGGAATATTGAGTTGTTGTGGAACAGGCATCTTGCCTGTTCTTAACAATAGTGATCGGGAGTGAGTTATTACCGATCGCCCTTTTGTTTAGCAATTAAAGCTTTAGCTTGCTGCCACAGAGATTCTAACTCTTCTGGGGCATAATCCGACAAAGGTCGATCGCACGCAGCCTCTACCTTCGCAAACCGCTGCACGAAGCGATCGTTTGTTCCTTGCAAAGCAGCCGACGGATCTAAATCGTACCAGCGAGCTAATTGAATCAACACAAACATAATATCTCCCAATTCCGACTGCTGCGCTGCCTTATCCTCGTGTTTGAGAGCGTGTTCAAATTCTGCCATTTCTTCGTGAAATTTCTCCCAAACGCCGTCTACACTGTCCCAATCAAAACTCACTTCCGCAGCTTTTTGAGAGATTTTCATCCCGGCGGTTATCGGCGGCAAAGTGCTGGCATAACGGCTCATTTTCGAGGCTAAAGTTGGCGGCTTTTCCGAAGTTGTGCCTTTTTCAGCAGCTTTGATTTTTTCCCAGTTTTCGTTGACTTCATCGACGCTGTTGAGTTCGACATCGCCGAAGACGTGGGGATGTCGCCGAATTAGTTTTTCTGTAATGCCCGCAGCGATTTCGGCGAAGGTAAATTGATTGGCTTCGCTGGCAATTTGAGCTTGCAGAATTACCTGTAACAGTAAGTCGCCCAATTCTTCGACGATCGCATCTTTGTCTCCTTTGCGAATCGCGTCGGCGGTTTCATAAGCTTCTTCTATGATGTGAGGAACTAGAGTTTGGGGAGTTTGGGCTAAATCCCAAGGACATCCGCCGTCTGGCGATCGCAATTTCGCCACAACTTCTATAAGTTCTTTGAGTGCTGTGAGCGATAGACTTTCAGAATTAGACATAATAATTTACCTTTTATATCAACCGCCAAGACGGTTATAACGTTGTTACTCCAACTATTGATATTATTACTTCTTCCTTCTTCCCTCTTCCTTCTTCCTTCTTCCTTCTGCTATGGATTTGCTAGATGTGCGAGTGGGAGCTTTGATTTTGGGTCTCTTAATTGTCTTAGGAGGGCGCAACCCGCTCAATCCTTTCTTTTTGAATCTTTTGTAAGCCGAGCCGCCCCAATCGCTCAGATAGTGGCTCATAGCGCCCAATTCTAGACCGATGTAAACGGCTAAAATTTCGATGTGGTGTTCCCAGAGCGATCGCCCGTAACTGAAAACCACATCCTGCCAATTCCCGCCTAAGTTCCCGACTTTTTCGGCAATTGCCAATCCCAACATTCCGAGAACCGCAATCCAGATAGCGAGGTACAAGATTCGCAAAGCAGTACCGATTAGAGGGCCGTGGGACAAAAAAGAGCGGTGGCGCAGGCTTTTTTGGTACGGGAGCCAAATCGCTTTGAACCATCCCCAGCGCTGATACTGGCAGGAGTAGATATCCAAGTCGGGGCCAAACATCAGCCCGCCGAATAAGAAGCTGCCGGAAACGAGCAAAGTCAGGTTGCTGCTCTGAGTCTGGCCAAAGGTGAGGGCTGCCACCAAGGGCAAACTCCACATGGTTATTTGATCGTGGGTGCGGCCAGAGGGCATTTAAAGTTTAGGATTTTTTTTACTTGATCTTTCTGAGTTACTGTGATATGATAAATCCCGGTGAGTGCAATTGGGTGATTAGCTCAGTGGTAGAGCGCCTGCTTTACACGCAGGATGCCGTAGGTTCAAATCCTACATTACCCATCCGATAACTCAATATCAACAGTTTCAGCCGTTTTTAGCCGTCAAGCCGAGAACGGCTTTAACTTTTGCTGTTGACGGTTGACTTTTGAATTGGATGACGACTAAATTTAACATTCTGTGGCGGATGTCTCAAAAGTTGGCACGCAATGCTAGAAAATTAATTTATTGATTTTCTTTTTTAGAACCTTGTATGTCAACAACCCACCACTAAATCGGAGTACCGATTCTAGTGGGGGCTTGAAATACAGCCCTAGTTGACCCGTCTAAGTGTTAGCTCACTACGTTTCTTAAGTCACGACACCTACAAATGCGACGCCAGTTTGTAGCTCTGTCATCTAACGTTAAACAACCATTTGGGAGGTAGTGCGTTAGGTGCAAAAAGCTCTAGAAACCTTGACTAGGCGAACATTACCCGAAAGGAGGGACAGAAATGTCCAAAGTCTTGATCGTGGACTCAGAAAAACGACCCTTAGATCCAATTCATCCGGCCCAAGCCAGACAATTACTGTGGCAGAGAAAAGCTGCTGTCTTTAGACGATTTCCTTTCACCTTAATTCTCAAAGAATCGCATCCCGATTCGCCAGTACAAGGACTTCGTTTAAAGATTGACCCTGGTGCAAAATATACAGGCATTGCCTTAGTTAAGGATATCACCGGTGAGGTAGTTTTCGCCGCCGAGATCAAACATCGGGGCTTGGCGATTAGAGAAGCCTTAACGTCCAGACGACAATTGAGACGTAGCAGACGGAATCGGAAAACTCGCTCCCGCCAACCACGTTTCTTAAATAGAACCCGTCCAAAAGGATGGCTACCCCCTAGCTTACAAAGTCGAATTGAGAATATCAAAACTTGGGTAGAAAGATTACGCAAATTCACACCGATTGCAGCCATTAGTCAAGAATTAGTCCGCTTTGATATGCAGTTGATGCGAAATCCAGAAATCCAAGGGAAAGAATATCAGCAAGGAACTCTCACTGGATATGAAACCAGAGAATACTTGCTGGAAAAGTGGAATAGAGCATGTGCCTACTGTGGAGTTAAGGATGTTCCACTGCAAATAGAACACATTCACCCAAGGGCAAAAGGAGGTTCAAATTCAATTACTAACCTAACTTTGAGTTGCGAAAAATGTAACAGGAAGAAAGGGACGAAAGACCTTAAAGAATTTCTGCAGAAAGACCCAGCAAAACTGGAGAGAATATTGGGACAAACCAAAAAACCTTTGGCAGATGCAGCCTCGGTCAATACCACCCGATTTGCGTTGTTAGAAACTCTGAAGGCGACTGGTCTGCCAGTTGAAACGGGATCGGGAGGACTAACTAAATTCAACCGTTCCCAACAAGGATTAACAAAAACTCACTGGTTGGATGCAGCGTGTGTTGGACTTTCCACTCCTGAATTAACAATCAAAGGAGTTAAACCGTTGCTGATTTCAGCGATGGGACATGGTTCAAGACAGTCTTGTAGAACCGATCGTTTTGGCTTTCCCAATCGCCATGTTTCCAGAACCAAGTTTCATTTTGGTTTCCAAACGGGGGATATTGTCCAAGCGATTGTGACGAGTGGAAAAAAAGTGGGAATCTACAAAGGGAGAATTGCAACTCGTGCTAGTGGAAGCTTTAATATTTCCACAGCGAATGGACTGATTCAAGGAATTAGTCATCGTTATTGCAAACACATTCACAAACAGGATGGTTATGGCTATGTTGCATAGATTCGGGCCCAGTTTCCTCCCGCCACTGACCTGGGTACAGGTACAGTGGGGGTCTCTACGGGGGAAGACAGATGAAGCCTAAAATCACGAGCCCGATCGCGTGGCAGCAAGCTGAACTGCTCATGCAGCCAGCGATGATCCGAGTGCTCGACAACATCCGCAAACAATTAGAGGAGTCTGTCTGGACGGGCACTTATCAAGAAGTGCAGATTCCAATTCCTGGCTATCAACTAATTTTAGAGCTTCAAGGCGAGCAAAGATGCGTCGATATTTGGGAACTTTGCTATCGAGTCTGCTTTGTCAACTACCAGCCCGCCCACACTCAACTGCAAAGCCAGGAAGTCGTAATTGACACTAGCTTGATTGACGATGACACTGGCGATGTAGATTGGAATCGTCTTGATGCCAAAGCCAGTCAATTAATACAAGAAATATTCGCCAATTTGGGCAAATAGTCAGTTGTCAGTTGTCAGTTGACAGGAAAGCAGCAGTTAACAGTCAACAGTCATCAGTCATCAGTCAACACTCAACAGTCAACAAAATTTTATGCGGATTCAAGAATTGCACGACATTCAAGCAGCGGCTGGTGCTACTTTTGCAGAGTTAACAACCAAAGAAATTGTGCCAGTGAGTTTTGGTAACGACGCAGAAGCGATCGCGGCAACTAAAAAAGGTGTGGCTTTGTACGATCGCACTCACTGGGGACGCATTCAAATCTCAGACAGCGATCGACTGCGGTTCTTGCACAATCAAAGTACCAATAACTTTAATATACTCAAACCCGGTCAAGGTTGCGACACCGTTTTCGTGACTTCCACCGCCCGGACGATCGACCTCGCCACCGCTTACGCGACAGAAGATGCCGTACTGCTGTTAGTTTCAGCCAACCGCCGCCGCCAACTGCTGGAATTGCTCGATCGCTATATTTTCCCAATGGATCGCGTGGAGTTAACAGATTTAACCGATACAACTGTTACTTTCAGTTTCCTCGGCCCGGAAACCAGTCAACTACTAGAAAAAATCGGAGTTACCGAACTAGAAAATCAACCTTACGCTACTCATAAATTGATAAATTTTGCAGGTATGGAAGTCCGAGGGGCGGTTGGTAGCGGTTTAGCAACTCCCGGATACACGTTAATTGCGCCAGCAAGCGATGCAGCAAGCTTGTGGCATGAATTAGTCAAAGCTGGGGCCGTACCGATGGGCGATCGAGTTTGGGAACAACTGCGAATCGAACAAGGACGCCCCGTACCCGATTTTGAACTCACAGACGATTACAACCCCTTAGAAGCCCGCCTTTTACACACGATTACCTATGACAAAGGCTGCTACATCGGTCAAGAAACAATTGCCCGGTTGAACACCTACAAAGGAGTCAAACAGCAACTTTGGGGCGTGCAGTTGAGCGGTGCGGTTGAACCCGGAACAGCCGTCACTATTGGAGAGGAAAAAGTCGGCAAACTCACCAGTTTTACGGAAACTGAATCGGGCTTTTTTGGTCTTGCTTACATCCGCACAAAAGCGGGCGGTGAAGGACTGAAAGTGCAAGTCGGATCGGTGTCAGGGGAAGTAGTAAATGTACCTTTCTTGAGTTCCTAGTTGCGATCGATCGCCTGTTGGCGCCGCAGCGCCCAAAACTTTTTTGTTGAGGTTGATTTAGGTGAACGTTAACGCAATAAATTGACACGAAGTCCTATCTTTAGATAGATTTGCAAACCAACAACAGCAATTATTGTATATTACAGTCGTCATAGAAAAAACAGAGTTTTTCAATGAAAAAGTTTACATCGCGCTTAGTTACAATTTGCCTGCGAGTAGGAATAATCTTTGCTGTAGGAATAGCGCTGATTTTTAGCTCCGAATTGGAATTGTCGGGCAACAAAATGCAAGCGATCGCTACATCTTTAACCCCTGAAGCTAAGTCTTACGAAGTTGCCCGTCCCGCTCGGCAGCCAACAAGCGATACAGAGAAGGATGCCACGGGTGTACTTGACAATATCCGAGAAAAGCTGAATCTTGACCAACCGATTGCCCCCAGTACCAAAAGATTTATAGAATCGGTAAAAGATAACGTGGGCGAAGCAGTTACGCCGGCACAGGCAGCAGTAGAAAAAGCTACAGATCTAGGTAGCAGCGATCGATCCAACTAATTCAATCGCATCCAGTTTTCAAATATCATATTCTTAGTCCGCCTGCGCGGACTTTGTTTGTTTAGTAGCGATTTCCAGATCCGAATCATGGAAGGGATAATGAACCCCGATTCGATTGTTCACATCGGCACTTCAGGCTGGAGTTACGACCATTGGGAAGGTGTGCTTTATCCCCACCAGCTACCGCCTCGCTCTAGGCTCGATTGCTATACCCAGCACTATCAAACCGTCGAAGTTAATAGCACCTACTACCGCTGGCCACCAAACACTACCTTTGCTAACTGGCGAGAGCGCCTCCCCCAAGGATTTTTGATGACCGTAAAAGCGCCCCGCGGTCTAACGCACTCCAAGCGTCTTTACTCGCCAGAAAAGTGGTTGGAACGGATGAGTGAGGGACTTCAATGCCTGGGCGATCGACTGGGTATTCTGCTGGTCCAGCTTCCTCCCCAGTTCGGCTGCGATTTGGCCCGCCTAGCCTACTTTCTAGAACAGGTGCCCTCCTGGATCAAAGTAGCTGTGGAATTCCGACACCCAAGCTGGCACACAGAAGAGGTATTTTCGCTGCTAGAACGCCAAGGAGCGGCTTACTGCGTGATGAGCGGGGCCCTCCTCCCCTGTATCCTGCGCGCAACGGGTTCATTCGTCTATGTGCGCCTCCACGGCCCCGACCCCAACAATCTCTACGGCGGCTCCTACTCGGATGATGATTTACATTGGTGGGCCGATCGCATCCACGAGTGGGAAAGCCAGGGGCGAAGCGTGTTCGTCTACTTCAACAACGACGGAGAGGGAAATGCAGTGAGGAACGCTTCAAAGCTAAAAACTTTTGTGGAGAACCGTACTTCCTGACAAGCGAAGATTGAGAGCGTCCCCATTCTTTTGGGCGCATTCAAAAACGCTCCGCAGTTCCCTGAAGCTGAATTAGAAATCGGAGGTGGCGTTTGTCTAGGTTGTTGTTTGACGATCGCACTCACCCCGAACCCGCACATCCAACTCAACATCACCCAGCACAAGCCGATCGCCTGCTGCTCAACATTACTGAGCACTCTTGCTTCCATTTCAAACAAATCCCGTAGGGTGCGCTTGACATTGAGAAACACGAAATACTCCGTCAGTTTCTCGATGCGATAATTAAACACTTTGTAGCGGTGTTTGAAGTACAGTTCCCCATTCCCTCGGTGTTCCCACAATCCCAGCAAGTTGATGGCCACCTCTGAGCAATGGACTCTCACATCCCGCTGCACTGCGGCTATCCGTTCCTCAATTAGTCGAGTCGTAATTCCAATTTTATAGAAGCTCTTGCCGTCAGCTTTTACCTCAAAAAAGTAGAGCAAGTTCACTCTTGATGCGCCTCAATAGTGCGCGGTAAATATTCAAGTCAGCCCGCCGTTCGTCAAAACAAGATAACTCTTCCACGCGGGCAACATCTACGGAGCGATCTAACTTAACTAACAGGGAATTGAAAGCCCCTGCTTGCGATCGCTCGGTCAGGAATCAGGGAGTATTTGGATTCTAGATATCAATGCCCGTCGATTGTATGTGTTTTCGGAGCCAGGGGCAGAGTGTTATGCTAGCCCGCTGGTGTTTGCCGAGTCGGATTTAATCGCACCTTTGGCATTTCCAGATTGTCAGGTGTCTGTGGAGGATTTGCTCAGGAGGAGTGCAGAGCCCAGTTGTGAGTGAGGAAACTTTAAAAATTTATGGACAGACTGAAACGGCCTTGCAATGCTGTATCAGCCAGCCGCTACAGACAGGACTTTTCAAGGCAAGCGTTGTTTTTCGGACGCTTGCTACACAAACGCCAAACTCTAACTTAACTGGTTGTAGCCAAGTATACACTTGATTGTGATTATAAGTCCCTCTAAAGAATTATTTGTATATTCTCCTGAAGACAGATGATAGCAGCGACCAACGCCAATAATATACAAGGTGTACAGAGCTATTAGGTAATCTAAGGGCATAATTTAAAAGCAGTCTAGCGCCTGATAGGAAAGACATTCGACTTATCCACTTGTCCAAGCTAAACAAAGTGGCAGTATGTGGCGTAGTCTTGTGCCTTACTTCAGGTTAATGACCAATTGAGCTTTGATTCTTAATTAATTAAGTTTACCTGATTTCTTCTTTCTCTGTTCTACCTGTCAGACCCTAATTACCCTGTTGTTATAAGTACCTATAAAGAATTGTTTGTAGATTCTCCTGAAAAAGGAGGAGAGCAGCGACCAAGGGAAATAACATCAAAGTCTACAGAGTTATGGGGGAATCTAAAGCCAGAATAAAAAGCACTCTTTTTGGGCCTTATAAGACATACATTCGGCTTACGCACTTGCCAAAGTTGAAAAAAGTTGCAGTAGGTGGCGTAGTCTTGTGCCTTACTTCAGGTTAATGACCAATTGAGCTTTGATTCTTAATTAGGTTTACCTGATTTTTTCTTTCTCTGCTCTATCTGTCACACCCTAACTACCATCTGGTAATACGCTTCTTTGTAGATGGCACAAAGGTTACCCGACATTTTCGCAGTTTAAGACATTTGTGTTGCTTGTAGGTCATTGGGTATACCCAGACTGACAAATTTTCCTTTTACCCGATCACACTTATTTAAGAAGTATCATGGTTAACTTACTCAGACCGCCCAGTGTTTCTTCAAGCTCTCGCTTCAGTACTGTAACTGGTTTGTGGAGGCAACAGTCTCTTTACGACAGGAGGGCGCTGAAGACTGGTATCGTCCATTTCGGGCCAGGTCGTTTTTTTAGGGGTCACCTTGCCTACATAATACATAACTATCTTGCACAGAAGGGTTTCCAAGAGCAGAGATGGGGGATTTGTGGGGTTAGCCTCAAGAGTCAACAGACCATTACTAGGTTGAAACCACAGAGATTCCTTTACACTTTGACCAAACACTCTAGTTGCGCTCAAAATCGTGAGGAAGCGGAAGTTATAGGTTCTATCAGGGAAATAGTTAATGGTAGAGAGAAGTGCGAGTATGTGCTTGAAAAGATGGCGTCTCCCTCTGTGCACCTGGTGACTCTTACTATTACTCAAGGAGGGTACCATCTAGACAAGAATTTTAATCTCGACACCACGCATGAAGACATCGCGCACGATCTGCGAAATCCTTCCACTCCAACAACTGCAATTGGCTTTATAGTAGAGGCGCTACGCCGACGACGCGATCGCTCAATGACTCCGTTCACCACCCTTTCTTGCGACAACCTCCCAAGAAACGGGGAGATCCTGCGAAAAGCAGTGCTAGCTTACGCTGAAGAGATCGATCCTCAGCTTGCAGAATACATCAGGGATAACGCCACGTTCCCTAATTCGGTTGTAGACAGGATTGTGCCTCAAGAGCAAGAATCCGACTATAACTACCCCAACCGACTGTTGCAAGTTCGCGATCGCGCACCCATTGTAACGGAACCATTTTGGCAGTTTGTCGTGGAAGACAACTTCACAGGCGATCGACCCAACTGGGAAGATACGGGGGTGATTATGACTAGCGACATCACTCCCTTCCTCTATATGAAGTCGAGATTCTTGAATGCAGTACACTCTTTCATAGCCTGTTTAGCTGTAAGAGCAGGTATAGAGTATATGCACGAGGCGATCGCGGTACCGGAATTCCAGTTGTTTACTCGGCTTCTGATGGACGATATCGCAGCAGCAACACCAGTGCCTCGCGAGATGTGCGAACAATATATGGAGCAGGTGTTACTAAGGCTCAGTAACGAGGCTCTTCCCGATACTACTGAGAGAATCTCTTCAGAAACCTGTAGAAAAGTAGGCAAGTATATATTTCCGATACTTCAGGATGCTTATAGCCGAAAGGTCAGCATGAAGCGGATTATACTTCCCGTTGCGGCGTGGCTGCTTGCAGTCAGAGAAGAGGCGTGCGAGTCTGGTCAACCCTATCAGGCCAAGGATACCCAAAGCGCAATTACAGCGATTCAAGAAGGCGCAGTGATTAGCGGGATTCTGGGATTGGAGAATTGCCAACAGACACAGGTCGTAGATAATGAATGCCTCCAAGCTTTGCGAGATCTCCAGACCCACGGACTATTAACTACGCTTAAAAATTACAGTGAGGGAGGTCTTTTAAATGAAAGCGCTTCAGCATGATTTGGTGGTGCTTTTCGATCATGACGGAACTGTCGTTGACAGTGAAACCATAGCACTTAAGAGCGCCTGGAGACTGACAAATGAAGTGGCTCGTGAGTTCCCTGGCGCTCAACACTATGAACTTGAGGACTTTGTTAAAAGCTTCGCCGGGAAACCCTACAGGGAAATACTCAAAAATATCTACCCAGACTCATTAATCAGTCTTAATGAGCGCGATATTGACAGGCTAGTGGCTGAAGAAGAAAAGAGAGCGATTGAACGGCTTACTGTAGAAGCAAAAGCGACGGTCGGAACGCCCCAAGTGCTGTCTTCCCTGCGCGACGACGGATTTGAATATGCACTTGTAAGTAACAGCAGCTTACAGCGGCTGAGTGCTTGCCTTACTTCTGCTGCCCTGACCGACTATTTCCCAAGCGAGCAGGTATTTAGTGCTCACGACTCTCTCCCTGTTCCGCGTCCCAAACCGCTTCCTGACATCTACCTACATGCAGTGAAGTGTCTGGACGCAGAAGTTTCGGGTTGCGTGGCAATTGAAGATTCTGTCAGTGGGGTAAGGGCTGCGGTTGCCGCTGGAATTGGGCAGATTATCGGTTATGTAGGGGGAACTCATATAAGCGAGGATGAACGAAGCAGCCGTGCAGATGGTCTTGTGTCGGCTGGTGCCCACCAAGTTATCGAGCGGATGGACGATCTAATCGGTCTATTATCAGCAACCCCAGTGTAAGGACACGGAGCATCACGCGATTGCTTGATGCCCTTAGCCCGGTTTATGAAAAATTAGATTTTGTCAAGAATAGCCCGGCCGACAACTTCATCAGAGATCCGTCATGCGATCGACTTGTCATGCAGATCCGCCAAAATTGACTCCACCTTTTTCACCCATCCTGCAATACTCATAATAAGCGGTCATCACAAGGTCATAAATTTAAGATGAACAGCAATACCAGCACAGGCTCAACAATCAAGCTGAATCAATCCTCCCTGTCTCTTTTACCTGGAAACGTGCGCGTACCCAAGTACGATCGCCATCAAATTACTAATGGAATTGTGCATATTGGGGTTGGTGGATTTCATCGATCGCACCAAGCGCTCTATCTTGATAATTATTTCCATCAGAATCCTGGTAGTGATTGGGGAATTTGTGGTGTTGGATTGCTGGACAATGACTATGACAGGCGTATGCGGGATGCGCTGCTGTCCCAAGATTGTTTGTATACCTTAGTTGAGCGATCGCTAGAAGGAGATCCCGCTCGAATCATTGGCTCAATCACTCGATACCTGTTTGCACCAGACAATCGTCAAGCAGTTATTGAAACATTAGCAGATCCTAAATGCCGAATTGTTACTCTAACGATCACTGAAAGCGGCTACTACTACATTGAAGGAAGTGGCAATTTTGATGTAAACCACCCGACGATGCAGCACGATTTGCAACATCCTGACCAACCAATTGGGACATACGGTTTTTTGACAGCCGCACTCGAAAAGCGGCGTAAAAAGGGGTTGCCACCGTTTACAGTCTTGTCCTGCGACAATATCCAGGGCAACGGCAACATGGTGCGGAAAATGCTAACAACATTTGCCGAAATGGGCGATCCCGAGTTAGGACGTTGGATTGCTGAACACGTTGCGTTTCCCAACTGCATGGTCGATCGCATTACTCCGCTGACAACCCCAGCAGATATCAAAATGGTGGGCCAACAGTTTGGTATTGATGATGCGTTTCCATGCGTCGCGGAGCCTTTCACCCAGTGGGTAATCGAAGATACCTTTTGTGCAGGCAGACCCGATTGGGAATCCGTTGGCGTACAGATGACTAAGAATGTTCATCCCTATGAAATGATGAAAATTCGGCTGCTCAATGCCAGCCATATGCTGATTGGCTATCTCGGCTCTGTGGCAGGTTATACCTACGTTTATGAAGTCATGGCCGATCCCTTGTTTCAGCAAGCAGTCGCTAACCTGATGGATGAGGTGACACCAACACTCCAACCCGTCCCTGGGATTGATTTAGACGATTATAAAAAAACTTTAATAGAACGGTTTTCCAATCCCAAAATTCGCGATCAGCTTCCACGCCTTTGCCTGAATGGATCGGCCAAAATTCCTAAGTTTGTTTTGGGATCGATCCGCGATAAATTACAACTTGAAGGTGCGATCGATTACCTAAGTTTGACGATTGCTGCTTGGTGTCGATACATCAATAGTCATGATGAACAAGGGCAACCTATTCCCATTGATGACCCATTAGCAGACATCCTGACTCAACGCGCCAGTTTGAGTCAATTAGATCCCAGACCATTACTGGGCCTGACTGAAATTTTTGGAGATTTAGTAGAGTCACCACGTTTCGTTGAGGCTGTTGCTGACCAGTTGCGTAGTTTGCATGAGTTCGGTGCTAAAGGAACGCTAGCCCGATTGTCATAGGCACCATCCGCATCCGTGAGGAAACTTATTTGGCGTTGCAGAATGTGAGGAGGATTCTTGTGGGGATTAGGGTTAGGCGTCCCGCCTGCTGTGAAAATACACGCCTTCGGGGTACGAGAGTCCATGCCACAAAACCATCAAAATCATCCCGCAATTATGCAACA
>NZ_JAUBRM010000237.1:0-1025 GCF_036701905.1 Microcoleus sp. MON2_D5 | reverse complement strand
TATTAATGTATCAACTCTCCCCAGAGTTGTCAAGCGTTTTGCCAAATTATTTTTGATTTTTTTTGAACCTATACACACCAAGGGTTTCGGCTCTCCTTCACCGCTCGGCTATCCGAAACCTGACTCCTCTTTAGGGCTTGGGTCTGCTTTTTGACCCCGGAAATACAATTGGGGCCGGGACTTGGTTGAGTCAATGGAAGGTAGTCGGGTAAGGTTCGAGAGTCACCTCTGTCCCCTCCCCTAAGAACGCAGCATGAGAGTTTCCAGCTCACTGCGCTCAAGCTTTGCTTCAAGCCCGTTTCAACTTGGTTTTTGAATGTACCTGCTTATTGCAGGTTTTTTGAAGGTGTTCAAGGTTTGGTAGCGCTCAAGATGTAATGATAAATGGTAATTGCTCAACTAGGGGAAAAAAGGGAGGCATCAGTAGAGAGAGCTTGTTGAATAGATTGATAAGCAGTTAAACCCTGACGCTTGCCAGTATTAACAACTGAACGAACGGCAGCAAACAAATCTCGCCCCCATTCCGAACGGAAGCCATTGGTCACACGGCGAAATATCACGCTCATCCGAATCGCCTGTTCACTACTATTATTCGTGGGTGGAATTGTCGCATCTTCCAGAAATACAAATAAATTGTCAATCAGCCCACCGTAACGTTTTCGTAACCGTATACCATCCTTCTGCTGTGGTGCTAAATCCAAAATTTTGGTTAATCTTTCCTGTAAATTTATTCGATATCTCAAGATTCTAGTATCATCCATATTCTCCCCTGGGGGGGTGACAAAGAGGTTTAGGAGATAGACCGAATAAGGGTTGCAGCCCGTATACCCTGTTGATAAAAGCGACGTTTATTGGCAGGGTAAACGCATCTAAATTAATTTGACAAAAACCTGAATTTGTGTATTACTAAATAACTCAAAAAACTTTCTTTAAATGCTTAACTTTAACCCAGGGTAAGAGCATCTCAATTAGGCTTGACACAAGGACTCAGAAGAATCTAATGTAGGGTCAAGAAAACAAGAAAA
>NZ_JAUBRM010000095.1:0-20667 GCF_036701905.1 Microcoleus sp. MON2_D5 | reverse complement strand
ACTGGCGGCTCAACGACTACTGGCGGCTCAACGACTACTGGCGGCTCAACGACTACTGGCGGCTCAACGACTACTGGTGGCTCAACGACTACTGGTGGCTCAACGACTATTGGTGGCTCAACGACTACTGGTGGCTCAACGACTACTGGTGGCTCAACGACTACTGGTGGTGCAGTGTCGTTATCTACGATCGCCACTGTCACACCCGGAATCGAGATCGCACTATACTTACTATCAGCACTCTGGGCCGTATGAGAAATACTGCCTGTATGATTTCCTTCAACAACCGCATCGTCTGTAGCCGTTACAGTCACTGGTTTGGCGACATTCCAGTTAGTAGAGTCGAAGGTAACATCAGCGATCGCATTAATTTGACTGCCATTGGCGAAACTAACCGTCACAGGCGCCGTGGGCACCGAAGTTAGTTGAACGCTGTAACTGCCATTCGCACCACCTTCGGTAGCAGTTATGTTCGTAGGTGAAATACTCACGCCTGCGGTATCGTTGTCAGCAATCGTGGCAGTCACAGGAGAAATTGTCAGCCCATTATACTTGGTATCGGTGCTGGCAGAAGTGTGAGCGATCGTGCCGCCGTGGGTTCCTTCGGCTATGCTGTCATCGATGGCACTAACAGTGACAGTCTGATCCACATTCCAGTTAGTGCTGTTAAAAGTAATTGGGGCGATCGCATTTATTTGCTCCCCTGTAGCGAAACTAACCGTCACAGGCGCGAGCGGCTGGGATTTTAACTTAACGCTGTACGTGCCTGTTGCACCGCCTTCGGTAGCAGTTGTACTCGTTGGTGAAATACTCACGCCTGCGGTATCGTTGTCAGCAATCGTGGCAGTCACAGGAGAAATCGTCAGCCCATTATACAAAGTATCGGTACTGACAGAAGTGTGAGCGATCGTGCCGCTGCGGGTTCCTTGGGCGATGCTGTCTTCGATCGCACTAACAGTCACATTTTGAGCAACATTCCAATTATTTGGGGTGAAAGTCAGAGGTGCGATCGCACTAATTTGACTGCCCGCGTCAAAATTAATCGTAACGTTGGCAGCAGGTGCGGTAGTCAAAACCACTCCGTAGGTAGCCGTTGCACCGCCTTCAGCAATATTTGTACTGCCTGCCGATTGCACAATGGAAACGCCGGGACTATCGTTATCAGTAATCGAAGCCGTCACATCGGGTATCGCTTTGGCGTTATAACTGGCATCGGTACTGGTAACTGTGTGAGCGATCGTGCCGCTGTGGGTTCCTTGTGCTACAGTGTCGTCGATCGCACTAACAGTGACAGTTTGATCCACATTCCAGTTAGTGCTGTCAAAAGTAATCTGTGAGGCGATCGGGCTAATTGCATTGCCAGTATTAAAGCTAATATTAACGGGTGCCGTCGGTTGCGAAGTTAGCTTGACTTTGTAACTGCCACTTGCGCCGCCTTCTGTAGCAGTGATGTTCGTAGGTGCAATGCTGAAACCGGCAGTGTCATCATTGGTGATGGTAGTTGTAGCAGTTGCAGCAGTAAAGGTAGGTGTCGGCCCGGGTGCAACAGGATTCGACAGCGTAACCGCAACAGTTTCGTCAGGTTCTACTAATCCGTCGCCTACCACATTTAATGTAATAGTTTTAGATGTTTCACCCACAGCAAAATTGATTGTGCCGCTAATACCCGTTGCCCCAGAAGTGCCGCCGATGTTGTTGTAATCGCTGACGTTTGTAGCAGTTCCTCCTATTGCATAATTTACGCTACTCGCTGCACCAGTGCCACCGCTGCGAGTCACGGTAACAGTCAGAGGAGTTGTGCCGGTATTACCTTCAGGAATGCTGGCAATATCGGCGGCTACAGCGTAAGAAACACTACCGTTAGCTGCAATGTTTAATGTTGTTTGTTTGGTTGTACCTGCAACGCCTCCGGTGATTGTGCCCAAGTTGAGAATTGCGGTTTCGGCGTTTTCAGGGAGATTGTCGGGTTTGATAGTAACTGCAACATTTTGGGTGAGTGCGGCACCTGTTGCACCTGCGGGGAATGTAATGGATGTCGGCGAAAAGGTGTAGTCTGAATTTTCGGTGGCTGTGCTACTGGGCTCGATGACAATTGGTACTGTTACAGCAGCGTCAGGAGTGCCGCTGATAGTAACGGGAATATTGACTACTGTATCCGCAGTTCCTTCTGTTGCGCTGTAAGTTGCAGCCCCAAAATTTACCACCGGCGATGTATTCAGCAGAATCGAGGTGTTTTGAGAGCCAAAGTTCGCCGTAGCTAAATCAGATAAGCCATCTTTGTTAAAATCGCCTACAACAATACCTTGGGGCTCGGCTCCCACAATAAAATTAGTGGCAGTCCCAAAGCTGCCATTGCCACTTCCAAACAAGACGGAGACATCGCCCGATGAATTGTTGGCTGTGGCTAAATCGACTTTTCCATCTGCATTGAAGTCTCCACTAGCAATAGCAAGGGGTTGTGTTCTAACGCCCAAGTTGGTAGCTGCACTAAAGCTTCCCGTGCCAGTTCCTAACAGTATTGATACGTTGTTTGAGCTTTCATTGCTGGTTGCTAAGTCAGGATTGTTGTCCCCGTTAAAGTCTCCTAAAGCAATGTAATTAGGGCTATTTCCAACGGTAATGCTAGTGGCGAGGGCGAAAGTGCCATCAGCATTCTGCAACACGATGGATACGCTGGTAGAACCCGAGTTCGCTGTCGCAAAGTCAGACTTGCCATCCTTGTTAAAGTCGCCGACAAGCACAAAAGAAGGAGTTGACCCCACGCTCAAATTATTAGCTGCGCCAAAAGTACCATTACCATTACCGGACAAGATGGAGACGTTGTTAGAGGTTTGATTGGCTGTAGCTAAATCTGAATTGCCGTCCCCGTTGAAGTCTCCCACAGCGACGGTATAAGGACTTGACCCCACACCAAAGTAGGTGGCTGCACCAAAAGTGCCATCGCCATTTCCTAACAGGAGAGAAACGTCGCTAGTCAAATTATTAGCCGTAACCAGGTCAGAATTACCGTCTTTGTTAAAGTCGGCTACAGCGACAGACCACGTATAGAGATCGGTCGGCGGGCTGGTGTTAAGATTAGTGGCAGCGCCAAATAGCCCTGTGCCATCTCCCAGTGTGATCGAGACGTTGCGATTAACTCCAGTGCTGGCAAAGGCTAGGTCAAGGTTGCCGTCTTTGTTAAAATCGCCACTGGCAACTTTACGGAGACTGTATGTTATGGGAAAGTTAGTCGCAGCACCAAAAGTAGACAGAACATACTCGTAACCCGCTAGCACTTGGGGTTCAAATACTAACGGCGTTTCTATTTTCCCGGTTCTGACTTCCAGTTCCCAGTCGCCACCTTTGGCTACACTTCCGGTGAGGTTTTGGGAAGCTGCAACACTAGCGCCGGTTAACTCACTCAAGCGTTTGACAAATGCTTTACCTGTCTCGCCTGCTGCTACGGAGCACCCGTACAGGAGGATACTCGGTCGATTTTTGCCGAATGAGTCGGTTTGTGGCGAAAACCACTGCTGTAGAGAATCCCGATCGCACTCTATATCATCTAAACTAAAGCGAACGTCGCCGAGTTGCAAGCTGCCCGGAGCACCGTGAGAAACTATGTGAATGCTGTCAATATTTGTCCGAAGAGCTAAAATTTGAGTAATTTGGTCGATCGCATCCCGGTTCCCATCCAAAACGACTACTTCCGTACCCGGTTTTACTCCGACTACTAAACTTTGATAATTTTCTACTTGACGATCGATAAAGGCAATCGCACTTCCTGAAACTTTGTTTGAATTTCTCACAATACACCTACTGATAGCTAAAAAAAGATAATGATTTCCCTGTTTCGCGACTTGCACCCGAAACTATTTCTGAAGGTTTTAGCAAAGGATAACTGTTTTTTGAGAATATTTATATAAAGTTTTCTTTATAAATATCTGTTTAATTAAAGTTTTGATGAAGAGAGGGAAATTTATTAAGTAATATTACATAATAAGCAGCGCGAAGTGGATTACATACCACAAAAAGATTTCAATAGCAAGTTTGATTACAGCGTATCCCAGGTTTATTAACAGCAGTAGGAACACGGCAGTGCCTTGTCCCTACGAGGATTGAGCGATCGGCGGGTGTCATTCATCAACGTGAAATCTGCTGTAAGTGTAAAGTTTAGTAAAAAACTGCATAATTCTTGGCACTGGTATGAGTAACCTATAGATGCTGAGAATAAGCTAAACCAACCTTATTAATAGGGCAAAACAAATGGGTATTAATCGGAAAATCGGTGCAGCCATAACTGCAACTATGCTTTTAGCTTTTAATGTCAGCTCATCCCCTCCTGCAACGGCTATTTTTCGTGCTAATTGTACCGAAAGCGATAGAGGAATAGGATGGGTATCAGGAACTAGTACCCGTAATTCAGTTGCTTTGCAGTGGAGTACAGCACCTAACCATAGGTATCAAACGATCCATGTTTGCTATAAGAAGAATTGGTCTTTCCAAGGAAAGTGTGGCGACACTGATCGCCAACAGAATGAAACCTATGGCTCTCCTGTCTCATCCGGAACAATTATAATTCGAGGCTTAGATAAGAATACGTGTTACAAATTTGCTGTTTATGGCGGTGATGTTGATAAATTAATAGGCATGAAAAAAATCAAAACTAGCAGGTGATAAGAGCTACTTCCACAGACTCTTTTATAGGTTTCAGAGTTAGATTGCTTGAGGTAGATTGAAAGCATTAACTAAACACCTTCCTCATAGAGAAACCCCCAATGCTGCTGAGCATGGGGGGTTTGGCTTACGCAAACACAACTTTAACAAACTGACTCTAGTTCCTATATCTTGCTTCGCAAAACAAGCCCGTCGAGAGTGCGTTCAGCACGCGGTCAGTCCGGTACGGACGTGGACATGGCTTGCTCCTTAGAGGGAAAATTTTGATGACTGAGATTAGGTATGTGCTGTTGGCATTATTCATCTGCATTCTCATTCCGTCTCAATGCCTCCCGTAATGCTGCCAAATTCTGCACAGCTACATCAATGGAAGCGCTGGCAGCGTCTATCAATTTCTGTTCGGGTTCTTCTAGCCACGACGTATCTGTAAATGGGTTGCAGATACGTCGTGGCTCTGAGTTTTGCAGCTTGCAAGAAGGCAATGCAGGTAGCTATAGCAACCGCCTTGGCGGTTAAGACGTAGACTAGAAATAGTCCCGCTGAATGCGATCGCACGACTCATGCCCAAACCCTACAGCTACGACCTACGTCATGCCGCTCTTGACGCCATCAAGCTGGATGGCTTAAAAATTAGTGAAGTGAGCATCATATTCAACATCAGTCGTAGCACTATTAGCCTTTGGCTAAAGCGACAAAGCGAAACAGGTGATTTTCGAGCCTTACCCAACAAGCCGAGGAGAGTGGAAACAACGTAATATTACTCTTTTTGAGCTGCCTTCTTACTCTCCTGAATTAAATTTAATTGAAATTTTATGGCGGTTTATTAAGTATGAATGGATTGAGATATCTGCTTACAAGAGTTGTGGAACTTTTGTTACATCTGTGGAAAAAATCCTGAAATAATTTGGAGAAAACTATGTGATTAATTTTGTCTAGCTACTTATTCTGTTCGCTGTCGGCAAGTACGATCGCACTTGCCGACAATTGCCAAAACCAAAATCCCTCAATTACTCGAAAGTTGGGGGATTTTTCTTAGCTCAAAACATCCCATCCAGTAAGTCGGTAACGGCCCCTTGGTCGCGGCTGCGATTATCGTCGTAGACCATCAGCGTATTCAAATTCCTGTGCCTGCTGAGTTTCTGAACTTTCCGCACATCCCCATCTGTTGCGTCCAGCGCCGCCGTGATAGCGCTGTGCCTGATGCGATGAGGAGACATTTGTTTTTTGATACCAGCCTTTTCGCTATAACGGACAACCATCTTGCAGATACCGTCGCCGCTAAGTCTGTGTCCGCTGTGAGCGGAATCAAGTGCTATAAAAAGCGGGCTATCGTGCGAGCAACTTCCCCTTTCCTCCAACCAATCGGCGATAGCCTGCACTGTCGCAGAACCCAAATCGATCGTCTCAGCTTGCGTACCGCGTCCCTTGCCAAGAATCCGCAAACTCTTACCGGCAGGATCAAAGTCACAAACACTCAACTGACTGATCTCATTTCGTCTCAAAGCATTACCCCACAGCAAGCGCAACAAAGCATAATCACGCTTCCCGGCTAGTGTTGTCAGATCGCACTGCTGCAAAATTCGCTCAAAAGTTGGTCGGTCAACGCCAGTTGTATCTCGGTAGCCGACAATTTTCTCCCCTTTGATATCCTCCAAACTGTAATGGCACACACCGAGCTTACGGCCCATTTCCACTAGACTTTTAACAGCCGCCAGCCGCCGATTGACCGTCGCTTCCTTCAACCCCTTGTCGATCAGCTTAGCTTTGTACTTCAAAACCACCGAAACTGCTTGCCGTTCCTCAAGGTGTAAAAACTCCAAAACGTTATCAGGCAAGGCGGGCGTCCCTGTCATAGTTACCAAAAAGTCATTCACGTCCCTCTCGTAGGCGCGTCGTGTATTTTCGGAGCGCTTGTCGGCGAGTAATCGTTTGAGCACGTCAGGGTCAGTATCTAAAGTGTCAAAATATCTTTCAATTCTGGCATCAAGGGAAGCTTCAAGGCGGGCGATCCTCTTCGAGGGCAACGCTTCCGAAAATTCTGCTTTCATGATTTTTTGCTATTGATAAAGATAGTTTACGATGGCAGAGCGGGTAAAAATAGGTTCTGTCCACCCTGGGGGGGCTGTGGTGTCTAAGCGGCTAGGAGTATTGGACGATAGCTAGCGGGTAAAAATGAAGCCCCATCCAGAAACGGATGGGGCAACTGGGATTAGAGATTGCTAGGCACTCCCCGGACTAGATAGAATTCCACTGCTACCCCGGACTGGGCAACCGCCGCTAAACGGTAATAGCCATCAATAATCTTGTAGTCTTCAGAGAAAATCAGTATCGAGCCAGCTTTCCACTCCCCGTCCTGCATTGAAAGCGCGTAATCGTCAATCACAGATTGATCAATCTCCCGTTCCTGTTCCACTCCAAAACAGAGGTATCCTTTGGCCATTTCAGGGGTAATAGTGACAGGAATCAATTCGCTTCTGTGGCCATCCGGGCTATCCGATCGGATAAGGGCTTCGAGATCATCGTTGCTGTTGTTCATGGGTTTTTATTCCTCTATTATTGGTTGCCTCGCCCCTTTTAGAGATTGTGGCGGTACGCTCGCGTGGAATGTTTAGGCGACTTTTGGCGGGTTATGTCATATTCAAACATTCTAAAATGCCCCATCCTTTTAGAGAGGGAGCGGGTTACTGCGGCTCACTAACTGGCGGCCGGCTGATCGGACTCTGTGACCAGGGCTTTCAACCTCCGAGCGATATTGGCTTTAGTGCCGCGTGCATCCGTGCCTTTCAACTTGACGAGCGAGCGCAACGATGGCAACGGCATTTTGTTTAGGACTTGCTCAATATCCCCCTCCTGTAGCGCCTGCTCAATATTGTCTCCGTGTAAAGGTTCTGGCTCGGTCGGTGCAGTAGGTGTAACTTGAACCTCAACCACTGTATTGGTTTTATCCGAGCGGGGAGCATACGGTGTAGTTGGTGCGGGCGCGGGTGCTGTGGCTGTGGCGGTCGGCTATGTGTACTACTATAGGGTCCTATAAGTTACCAGTTACGGGGTTACATAAAAGTAGGATATATGGCAAAATGCAGACAGGGCAACGCTTGTGTCAAAGTTTGTCAAAAGTGGCATAAGAGGGACTTGCTTTTCCATAGGTTACATATATACACGGGCGTGCGGATGCGTATACACGGGCGAGTGCGTGGATGTGGGCAACCAAATACGGATGGCTTATGCAACCTTTTAAGTAGAATAAAATACGTAATCTACTACCGTTAGGACGCTTAAAGCGGCAGTCGAATAGGAGGGTTGTATAAACGAATTAGAAGATACCTAACGTAGAATAAGATATGTAATCTACTACCGTTAGGACGCTTGAAGCAGTAGTCTAATAAGAGGGTTGCATAAACGAATTAGGAGATACCCAACATGGCACAACAATCAATCCCAGCGGTATCACAAGGAGTAGTTAAGCTACCCGACGGAAGGGCGTTTAATCTTGAATCTACAGAAGGCGCTGAGTGGCTCGATTCTGCTACTTCTTTTAGGTTTGAGTCCTCTCGTGGCAGCAAACCTTTCACCGCCCGCAGGCAAGAAACGAGAGGTATAGGCTACTGGTACGGTAGTAGAAAAATAGAGGGGCGGGTACATAAAAAGTACATAGGCAAAGTTGAAGGGTTAACTATCGCTCGGTTGGAGAAAGTGGCAGAAGAGTTAACTAATGTGGAACCTAAAAAGGTAGAAGATGGGGAACCTAAAGCAGTAGCAGATAACGCGCCTAACGGTCGCCTAGATGCTCTTGAGGTACGGTTGCGGGCAATGGAGGAACTGCTGGGAAAAGTCTCGGCTTGAGTGTTTCTGAATCAGCAGCGCTCAAGCCTGACACGGTAGTAGAACCAGAGTTGTCTAACGAATTAGGCAGCCTAAGAGAAGAGAACAAAAAACTGAAGCAAGACTTAGCGACCGAGCACGAGAATTACTCTACGCTTCTCAGTGCTAATAAACGGGTAACGGATGACCTTGAACAAGAATTAGCAGAAGCCCGCGCGGACTACGCCCTGCTTCTAGAATCTAGTACCACAGTGGCGGATAATCTGCGAGAGGATATTCGGCAATTGCGATCGCAACTCGAAGCCGAACGAGCCGATCGCCAGCAAGTCCAAGCTGAACTCTCCGACCTGGAAAAACGACTGGATGCTGCCGAACGGAATCCAGCACCAGAAATTGAGTTATCAGACAAAGCCGGTAAAGTTGCAAGCTTCTTTAAAACTCTGCTAGCCAAAGATACCAAGCTGGTCAAAGATATAAAGCAAGATAAAGACGTAAAGCTACCCAAGGATACTATCTCGAAAATTGAGGAGATTTTAGGGGGTGGCGATGGATAAATTGGATGAGTATAAATGGTGGGGGAAACCCGGCGAACCTCCCCAAAATCTCAAAACCAAAAAGCAGCTCGCAGAACTGGGTTTAAGTACCTACACAAAATTAATTACACATCCGACTTTGTTACTCTTTAGACGTATCAAAGGTTTCAAGTCAACTCAGTCGGCAATTAATTTTGTTTACCTACTTATCGCCCCTAAAAGCAGTCGAAATTATCAGGGCGCAAAAGTACGAGGTTTTGCTCTATGACCCCGATAACCCAGAATCTTGCCACCCAAAAAGAAAACCGACAGAAAAGCAGCCAACGGAAGCAAAGCCAGCAACAGCAGCGAAAGCTAAGCGGGGTAAAGCAAGTAAAGGCGCTAGTTAATGTCTAGTAACCGTCTAGCATTAAATTTTCACAATTCAACCCAAACCATACCGACCGCCATTCCTTGACCTTTATTACAAAGAAGTAAATTAACAGGGACGATCGGCTAGACCGAATAGAAGCAATTCTTGCTGCCACCGCCATTCAGCAGCAGGCAAATACGGCTGCCATTGACCGACTGACCGATCGTGTTGACCGGATTGCGGTGCAGCAACAGGCAAACACGCTCGGCGATCGGGCGGCTGTCCGTTCAAACCAGCGCCAACACCGCAGCCATTGACCGACTGACAGAGCGCGTTGACAACATTGCGGTACAGCAGCAGGCAAGCACCGAACTACTCGATCATTTAGTCGATCGGGTAGATCGCATGGTTTCAGCAATTGGGAGCCATCAAGAAGCGCTGAGGCTGGTTTTCCAGCAGCACAACGAATGGCGGGAGCAAATGCGAATCATTCAGACAGAAATTCGCGACATCTGGCAGTACCTCAACAACCAGCTCCGAAACAGGGGCAACGGCGGCGGGCAAAACTGAAGCGACTGCTAATCGAGCGCGGGTGTGGGGAATTTAGGGGCGATCGGCTTCTTAACTTGTTTGTTATAAAAATTCACTAAACTTGAGAACTTACCGAAAGCAAACAATCCTTTAACTGCCTATATGTGTGCTTTCGAGCGAACTTTCTCACGGGCTAAAGTTACTTCATAGAAGATAGTGCGCTACTAGAAGTTTTTTTGAAAAAAGCTAAAAAAAACTTATAAAGTTAAAGGATTTCAATTGTCATTCGGGATTTTGAAAGAACCTACTCTATCAAAATATTTTTCTTTGGCTCTTACTACGCGATAATTACACCGATAATTTGAAGTAGTTGAAAAGTGGAAAAGCTGTTATGCTACCTTCGGTTCATAAATTAAGTTTTTATTTTGCTCTCTCGCCAGAGTTGATTCAAATGCTGAACGAATATTCTGCATTTCTTGAAGGATGTATTTCGATCTGTCTTTGTTAAGGAGGCTTTATGGATTTACCGGGCGTCATCTCGACCGACACCTGGAATCAGACGCCCAAAAGCAATTTCAACAAAAAGATGCGCTGGGAGCATAAAGCTCTCAGCGCATCTTTTTGTTATACAATCTATTTAACTTTTGTCGTGCATCCGTGGAAAGAACACGACAAGGTTCGTTGGAGCTACCACAACTAATCAGCCTCCTATGGAGAGGCCAACTACCCTTATGATGCCATACCTTGTAATAAAAATAAAGCGCAATTTTAGCGTTGCTTTGCCGATTAATGCTGTCGGCAGCGGTTCGATCGCACGTTCCCAGAATTCTGACACTACCCATAGCTTTCATAACTTCAAAAAGTCTTCAAACAAGGGCTGTAACTCAATTTCACCCTATTCCCCGCCAAATGCGACAACTAACCGGGAATTTTCTGCTGTTGGTTTTGAAGCTGTGACCGGGGGTGCGGTGTAATGGTTGCACAATTACCTCAAGTATCACTGAAGATTTGTCCCCTGCACCAGACAGAATGGGTTAAAGGCTCGGGCGTCAGTGAGGCGCTCACCGGATTAAACGTTCAATCCCTCCCGGAACGCACAATTATCGGCAGTCGGCTCGGATGGAAAAAGTATCTTGACAAGAATCCCCTCGGTTGGTGGGTGTCCGGGCTTGACTTAAGCACAATGAAGCTTCAAAGCTTCGGACAGTTCAAGCCTGATCAACCTGTTGTGTTGTCAGCAGAGGATGAGGACGGCGCAAAATATATCACTGCAAAAGGAGAATATGATGCGATCGTACTTCAGCACACAGAGAAAGATTTTTGGCAGCGGGTTTTAGATGACCCGTCTATTCCAGTCCCCACAACAGAAGGCACAAAAAAAGCAGGGGCGCTTATGACCTGCGGATATGCCTCCCTCGCAATTTGTGGCGTAGAAATGGGACTGAGAAAGGGTAAGCTCGTTCGCAACTTAGCAGCCGTAGCAGTGCAAGGGCGGCCGATACCGTTAGTCTTTGATATGGATATCCTGCAAAAAAAAGAAGTGCAGCTCGCTTTGAAAAAGTTGGCTACAGTTCTTGTACGGCGAGGCTGTATCGTAACGGTTGCAATGTGGAATCCTGAACTGGGTGTAAAAATAGACGACGTGAAGGTAAACCACGGCCCGGAGATGGTGAAAAAGATTATGGCTGATGCAATCCCTTACTCTCAATGGCTCAAAAATCTAGAAGCTCAAATGGGAGAGTCTCGCAAAAACAAGAGCAATAAGAAGGCTAGCTCCAAACCCCCTAGTGCGCGTAAAATCGCTGCTGAAATAGCCGAACAGTACGCCTCAAGGTGGAAATTTGATGACGAACAAAAAACGTGGCGAATTTGGACGGGCAAGCATTGGGAGAAAACAGGAATCGGAGCATTTACCAGCTTACTCAAAACTACGTTAGATGCGAGAAATATAAACTACACCGGAAGTGCGTACATTGAGGATGTTCGGAAATTGCTAGAGTACGATTTACGTCAAGTTCGTTGGCAAACGTGGGACGTGATTCGATACATCAGTTTCAAGAATTGCGTCTTAGATACTCACACTGGCTCGACCTTAAAACATTCACCCGGCATGGGATTTACGGCGTTTCTACCCTACGAATACAAGCCCCTAGAAGGCGATTTAAGCAATGCTCTAGAAGCCCTACGAGTAAATTGTCCTTCTATTAACGAGTTCTTCCGCACGGCGATGCAGGATGACGAGCGCAAGATTTTCAAGCTCTTAGCAATTACTAACGGGATAATAAAGCGGCGCTTTCATGATTTGCAGATGTTTGTACATTTTGCTGGCGCCCCTGGCGGTGGCAAGGGGACAACCGCCCGATTGATGCAGAAAGTAGTAGGTAGAGACAATTTTAAAGGCTGCCAATTGGAGCGGCTTAGTGACGGGAGTACAAGGGCCTCAGTAGTTGATAAGCAGCTAGTAGTTTTCCCAGACGAAAGGAAACCAGTAGGTATTGATTCAATACTTAGCTTTACAGGTGGCGATGTGATTAGTTACCGAGAATTGCACACGCCAGCCGCTGATGCTTTCTTTTATGGGTGCTTCCTCATCTGCTCGAATAAGCCGATTTTTGTAGGTGACACCACTGGGCTAGACCGTCGCTTGTGTTTAGTTCACTTTGACAACCCTATCCCTACCGAGAAACACAACCACGCCTTTGAGGATGAATTTGATGCTGAAATACCTGCCCTTATTGCTATTGCCCTCTCATTGCCTGATTTTGCCGTCACCCAAGCAATACGCGGTAAGGGGGCTAACCAGATTGTTGAATTCAAAGCTAAAGAATGGGAGATGAAAGTCGAAACAAGCTCAGTAGCAGCCTTTTTTGATGCAGAACTGGTACTCGACCCCGCTAGTAATGTTCCTGTTGGGAAGCTCTACGACGCTTATAAATCCTTCTGTGAAGATGGCGGATTGTCAAAATTTAGCATCGTAAAATTTCCCCGATTGCTCGCTGATCTCTTGGCAGATGAAAAGTTATTCCCCAAACGTCATCAGGGACGAGTTGCATATTTTGAGGGACTGAGGATAAGACGTGCAGAGGACTCTCACCCAACACACTCTCAAACCTTGGCTGATGCTGCGGGAGTTGATGCGGGAGTTAGCGGGAGTTTAGCGGGAGTTGGTGTGGGAGTTAAACCCTTACCAGATATACATCAGCGGGAGTTGCGGGAGTTAGACACTAAAGTTTTGGCGAAAAACGAAAATGATGATTGTTTGCTAGGTGCCGAGGAAAGCGAAAACGATGATTGCTCACAAAATGAGGGAAAAAGTAATTTAGAAATAGATTTACCCCTCGCAACTCCCGCAACTCCCGCTAACCCTTTACCAATGGGGAACATAACTCCCGCACCAACTCCCGCAGAAGTGGTGCAGAGTACCCTCCAAACTCCCGCACAAGTCAACGAAGATGAGCGTGACCTGGTGGAGATGATTCGGATAGCAACGGCAGAACCCGACCCCGAATCTGCACGACGGGCAGCGGCCGACATCTTGCCAATTCTTAAAGATGTCTGTGCCAACGGAGCTGCAAATCGTGAGAAAGTTTGGGCCGCGCTGACCGATTCGGAGCGAGCGAGATTCTCGGAACTGACGGCGAAGCCGATCAGCAACAACTCGCAGGAACCGGAACCCCCCCAACCAGTGCCAGAGCCAGAAATTATCGCCCCCGCCGATGCCGAAAAACTGCGAGAAATCGCAATTGTTTGGTGGCCGGAACTCTATCCCGCACAAATGCAAAGTTTGCTTGCCCAGATGTACGCATGGGGTGCACCGGGGGCTCTGTATGACGCGGCCACCATCACTGCCTGGCTAGCCGGGGAAGACGCTGTTACCCGCAAGCGGATATCCGAACTGATGCAGCGCCGTTAGACCTTATGACAGAGTAATAAAAACAGTGCAACCCGTTTGATAAGGGTTGCGCTGCTGCACCGATGGAGTGACAATTGTCGCAGGCGACGCATCCGGTTGCGTATGTTTTCTGCGACTAGAAGGAATTGCTGAGTAGGCGTTGCTGATTCACGGTAGAAATAAACTTTTCGTTTGATGTTACAAAACTCACTCTACTTGGCTTATAGCCATTCCGAAAACTTGAATTCATACCTGTATTCAGCAACGCCTAATAAAGGAGATCGCGCACGCAATACTTGCAGAGGTCAAGATTTAGCTGAATAACCTTTAACCCCTAAGATCGAAGGATGAACTTGGAGGCAAGCCTGCTTATGTCTTGGTGGAAAAAACCATTAATTGCTATGACGGTTTTACTGGCTACAGGATTCAGCTATCCAACAACCTGGGATTCAACCTCAGCACAAGGCGAGATATCGCACATCCAGACTATCGCATTCGCGGAATGGAAATTACTATCGCCAAAAGAAGAGCAATTTTCAATCCTAATGCCCATCGGAAACATCGAAAGAAACTTAATGGGGAATGGAACCAAAAAAGAGTATACAGTCCGCACAGAGCAAGAAGCTTTCAGCGTAGGCTTGTGGGATATGCCAGCAAAAGTGATGGGAAACGAGGCGAACCTACTAGCCGACATAGCGGCGAAACCACAATCGAATTATAGGCTTATTAGCCAACGAAAATTTGCGTTAAACGGCAATCCGGGAATTGAACTAAATTACACCAGCGAGAAATATCCAAATCGCAAGCTAATAAAGCGCTGTATCATTGCACAAGGAACCTTGTATCTAATCATGGTGGTGTCAGACTCGCCAACCCGAGCCAAAACTTTCCTGGATTCGTTTCGGTTAAAGTGAGTTTCGGCAGCAGCGAAAATACAACTCCCCAGAGCGAGCGGGATTTAGGTCACTGAATCAGTATCCGATGTCAGGATTTAACTGAATTTATGAAGTACAGCTAAACAACTCGGAATCGGGGCAGGCACGGGGGTTCTGCCCCTAAAACCGATTTGTTTGTACTTCACGAACCCGCAAAAGTGTAAAAGTCAAGTGTTAGCATCATTCTCAAATGAAACCACCACCAACGGTTCCACAATTGGTTCGGGCAGAATTCCAGCCGAGAGCGACTGCAACGCTTGCAAAGCCGGAGCCACCTTCTGAGAAGGAGTACGCCGATCGTAGATTTGACCCTGAGTCTTCTGAGAGTGAGCCATCAACTCTGCCAAAGCCGCCAGCACGGTATCCTGCGCTCCCGACAATTTAAGATGAGTAACAATCGAATCCCTCACCATATGCAGTGTAAACACTTGGCCTGTCAACCGATAGCTCCGGCTACGGAAGTAATTACTCAAAGCGCTAGTCGAGAGAGGATGGCCATTGGCTTTCGTAAAAAAATACCCATGCTTGGGATTGAAAATAGGCCGCCATTTTTCCAGCCATTCCGTAAAAAAGGAATATAAGCTCTCTGGCAGTTCTATTACCCGCTTTTGACCATTCTTGCAAAAACTATCACCCGTCTTGAAGTCCCCGGCATTATGCTCAACAAACCACTTGTCATCGCGCTTGAATAGAGTGCGGCCCAACTCTAGTTCCGTCAGCGTGCGACCGCGGTCTGGAAAAACACTGAGCAGCATAAAAATTACAGCCATTTGGTAACTTTGGGCGATCGCTTTCAGTGGCCGCTTCTTGCCACAAGCACTCCGTTCCCCACATTCCTCTACCAGCCGTCTGCCACAGGCCAAGAAGACTGGCCAATCGAGCCATTTCTTCGATTCATCGGAACAGCGCGGGCTTTGATGTACCCTGACCATAATCTCGCTTTCCAACAGCCTCAATTCCTCAATAATTGGAATATCTTTGTACCCGATCTGCTTGCCACCAACAAGGTGGCGACTGCGCTGTTTCGATGCTTTATGATAAAGAAATTTCGCCACAGCTACCAGACATTCTACAGCTTTAAGTTCAGTATTAGGAGACACTCCTCGGGCTTCCCTCAACCATTCTAAGTGAGAGTCAACTAACCCTACAACTGCCTTTATATCTGCTTCATCTGGCTTGCCTTCAGGAGTTAGTCCACTGTAAGCCACCAGTTTTTTGAGATTTAACTCGTCAAGCGGGATGCCCTGATAACGGTGGAGCCAACCTAACTGCCTCTTTGCGGCTGTAACGTGAGCCATTGCACTAACAGGGCGCAGAGCTCGATCTTGGCGATTGCGATTCCCAACCAGAGCAGTTTGGAATTTCAAGAACAGATCGAGTTCCTGCTGTAAATCAGGCGAAATCTCTTCAGGTTTCAAGGTGTATTGAAAATTAGGGCAACCCCGATTGATTAGGCGTTTGGTCACACGAGGTTTGTCCTTACTGAAACTTCTTGTATTCCGCATTTTCGGACAGCGTTTCTCTCTGTCTTTCTCGCTAACAATAACGGCCCAATTCCACCAAGATTGTTGCTGACTCCATAAGATAAGTTTTGTCAAATGCATTCGATAAGTTCTACCGATAGAGAGCGTACATTTCCGGGCACTAAAAACCTGATCTTGATAACTCAGAGCATTCTTTAATTCATGGGTAGGAATTTGTTTCATCAATTGCCAAGCGGCGTTCAACTCAACTAAGGTGAACTTTTTGCCCTTCGGGAAAGGCAAGCCATACTTAGGTAAAAGATACCGAAATAAAGCCGTTCGCAAAAGAGCTAATTGATGATTTTTTGCCTGAAGATTTTTTGCCTGCAAATCTTGCTCGTAGAGGCGGTAAACCTCAGCAAAACTTGGCGGTACGCTATTGATGAGTTTGTTCATTTTAAGTCCTTTGGGGGGGTATTTATCACACTTTAGCATTGATTGAATGGCACTCTTTTTGCTCTTTATCTATTAAGATGTAAGCAAATAAATGCGGTGAAACTCTTGCTGATAAGCCCTTACAGCCTCAAGCTGTAGCTCAAACGTGATAAATAACTGTCAGAATACTTATCACGCTATTTAGACTTGAGTTTCTGTTAGCAACCCCTCGAAAAAAAACAAAAAAGCCGGGACGGTAATCCGCCCCGGCCAAGGGTGTTTTATTCAATTATTGCTTTGACTCTTGTAACCTTTTTTGCCTATTTCAAAGTCTCCTTGTTGATTGGATTTTGCAACCAGCTCTCACTTCGCTCTGCTCTGGAAACGAGTCAAAAAAAAGGAGCTCCTAGTTAGGGCTCCTGTATAGGTCGTTTTATTATGATTAATCGGAAAGCCGATTCTTGGTTGTGAGGCGTTAAGAAAAAAAGCGCCTGCAAAACAAGATGACTACCAGAATTTTAGAGAGATGTATGAGTGCTGGTTTCAGATAGCAGTGCTTACTTTTTGGAAACCACTAAAGTGTTATATTCCTGAAAGTTGTGACTACTGTAAAAAATGATAGCACTAAAGAATTGGAATTGACAAGAGGTAGTGGTGATGACCGTCAGTTTGAGATTTGAGAGCGAGCGCTTGAAAGTCGTCAATAGGAATGCAAGCGGAACCAAACCCATACCCAACCTGTGCCAATTTTTTAGTCCCCAACGACTTATCTTCTGGTCAAAATTGCCCAAGTTTTGAGAAGTTTCTGGCTGTTATGGCTGAAAAACTAGAAAGCTTGCAAGGATTAAACGCTGAGCAATTACAGGCGTTACTCAGTTGGTAATCTATAAACGTCTCGCAAGGCGTTTCTACCCCCCATAAAAAAGGTTTTTTTTAGTCCAGTCACTTGTCCAGTGAGCGACTGGACTAAGCAGAGTTATAATTTGTCCAGTACCAAACTGGACAAGTGACTGGACATGGAAACTTACCCGATCGCCAGCCTGCAAGACCGCTACAACCTAAGCAGTAAGCAATCTGTGTACGATCGCATAAAAGCTTTATCGATCGAACCAGTAGCCCGAGGCAGAATTTCCAGTGACCAACTGGACAAACTGGACAAGTTAAATCAGCATCTAAAATCTGGCGGCACCCTATCTGATTTTGAGAGTAGCCACACTGAAATTTTCAAAATAGAAGCGATCCAACCTGCGACCACAACAGCTATAAATCAAGACAGAGAAAACTTTCTTGAACTCATCGAGGCGATCGCCCGACACTTTGGAGCAACTCGCGATCCTCTGCAACATTACGCAGCGTTGGAACAGGCGATCGCCTCGGGTTGGATTCTATCGACAGCCGAAGTTAGAGGGCTCATCGGAGTTAAGCCCAGTGGCGATCTATTCAAGCGGGGCGCTTTCGCATTTATCCGAGCCGGCAAAGTTGGAAGTCAGGCTGGATGGAAGGTTGAAAAAATATGAGATTTTAAGGTGATCGCTTTGAATAATGGTTGTTCAGCACCGACGAAGTTTGATCGCTCATCAGAGTCGAACCACACGACGTTCAAATCAATCGCGGAAGCTTTGCGTTTGTATAGAGAGTTGTCAATGTAAAGTAATTGCCCCTCTTCTGTCACTAAGCTGCCGAGTTAATAGAAAAACATTTCTCAGCTTTGACTTGAGTTTATGGTTAAGTCTCGCCAAGCTGATTCAACATTAAAATTGATTAATGAGTATTGTAGCTATTACAGAAATTTGTTTTCAGAGGTCAAAAGCTTTGAAGCTTATACGCACCTTCATGCTGGTATAATTTTTAATATAAAATGTAAGATACTAGCAACCATTGCAGAAATAATGGGGCTAAAAATGCTCAATGGTTACATTACTTTCTTAGTCTCATCCACCCGACACGGATTAAAGAGAAGAAGTATTTAACGGCGATTTAGTATCAGCCTGATGCAAAAATAATTTTGCTATGAGACAGGGGTTATTAATTAACCCCTGTCGTACTCTCGATCTCACGAGTTTCTTAGGATACGGAAATTTCGGGTGTCCTACCGAAATCGCTCTTAAATTAATCCGAAATTTACGGCACTAACACTGCTAGCAGCAACCCCGCTCAAAGAAGCTAAAATTTCCCCTGTTTGTGCAAACCGGATTAAAGTTGCACTGCTATCTTGAGCAATTGCCAATTGCGAGAAACTCAACCCGTTACCCAATACTAATAAGTCTTTACCGACTTCAAAATCAGTAATCGTATCAGTACCAGAATTGGTAGAGAGTAAGAACTTATCTACTCCCATTCCTCCTATCAAAGTATCAATTCCTAAACCGCCATTGAGTAAATCATCTCCCTTACCTCCGTAAAGAATATCATTACCATCATCGCCATTCAAAATGTCAGCACCACGGTTGCCAAATAAGACATCCTCACCGCTACTTCCCAGGATTGTATCGCTACCTTTGCCACCGAAAATAGTGTCATCCCCCAGAACTCCATCGAGGGAATCATTGCCCCTCATGCCCATCAACACATTATTCCCGCTGTCGCCACTCAGGATATCGTCGCCATTTGTACCGAGAATTGCCTGAGGGGAATTGCTGCCCAAATCAGCATCACCACTGACAACAGGAGTTGCAATCCCAACAGGCAATATTACAGCTTCTATTCTGCTATCTAAAGCAGTACCAGTATTGTCAGCAACTACCTGGGAAATAGGTTTATTTCCCGTACCAACTTCTTTGAAGTCTTGAGTAGTTGGGCCCAAGGCTACTTGTCGGAGGCGGGCAAGTGATTCAGGAATTGATGTTGCTGTTGGGTTAGAGATAGCCGTATCAATACGTTGATTGGCTGTTGCCATTACTGTCGCGGATTGCGATGTAATTTGGCTGAATTGTTGACTGTTGAAGCTGGGGTCTATTTGCTGGATTTTAGCGGCTGCTTGCTGAATGATGGGTTCTAAGGCTGTGGCATTACTGAGATTTAAAACGGTACCGGATTGAATTTGAGCCGTAATTGAACTGACAACAGCTTTGACAATATCGGTATTGACGGCACTGGAAGCACCGTCAATTAAACCGCTAGTTTGGGTGATGAAGTTTTGGACTTTCACCATTGCTGCTAAGACTTGGACGCCACCGGGTTCGTTGTTATTGGTGGCTTCTATTGGATCTAAGCTAGTTAGGTCAACTTCAGCGGGGAGAGAAAGGGCTGCTTTGACTAGAGATTGGGCTTCTTCTAGTGCAATTCCTTTGTCGATTAAGTCGGCAATTAAGCTGGTTAGGAATGTGACAACACTTGCATCTGGGGGTGCGGTGACTGGTATTTCTAGGGGTAATCCGGTGGCGGTGTCCGTACCTCCTATGGCTACTAAATTGCCTTCTGATGGGTCGATTTCTCCGTTTTTGTTGGTGTCGAAAGTCTCGAAGGGGATATTGAGATTAAACTCACCGTTGCTATCGGTGGTGGTGGATGGTTCGTTGGGGTCAAGGACGCCGTTTTTGTTGGCGTCTAGGAAAAGGGTTGCACCGGAGATATAACCGTCAATCAGTACGTCGGTGCTGCTAAATTGCAGCAACATTCCCTTACCCTCATATGGACCCGTCTCGTCGTCGCTGACAGTAGCACCAGCCCTGTCTGTTGCTGTTAACTTAATCCTGAACTCCTGCACTATAGGACTTGTGCCACTGAGTGTACGGGTAGTTTTATCGAAGTTGAGCCAACTTGGCAGGGGGCTGCCGTCCAGCATAGTTACTGTGTAGAGAAGCGTGTCACCTGGATCGGGGTCAGTGAACGTGTTCTCCGGAAATTGGTACTCGAATGTGAGGGGGTTATTGCTTACTATGGATTCGTGATGCCAAGGGGTTGTATCGGGACCGTAGTTGATAACAGGCGGACGGTTGGGGTCGTTGTCCGCGATCTCCGTATTGAGTATGACTGGCGGCTCAACGACTACTGGCGGCTCAACGACTACTGGCGGCTCAACGACTACTGGCGGCTCAACGACTACTGG
>NZ_JAUBRM010000094.1:0-20798 GCF_036701905.1 Microcoleus sp. MON2_D5 | reverse complement strand
TCCCCTTTCATTTATTATCAAACTTTCCTATTTTACCATAGAAATTCATATTTACATCTCAAATGGAATTGCTATATGCTCTGAGATTCTGTTCGGTTAATGGCCCGCAATTAGCGCCTATTTGTATTGAGCAATGCAAGTCCTCTCTCGCTCGATGAACCAAGACTTGCATTCCTTGCTACAAATTTAATTACAAACTTAATTATGGTTGTCTAACCGGACACCATTTCACTCAGTTGAGTCGCTCAATTTTTCTGCGGTTTGGGCAGCACCACTGTAAACACGCTGCCTTGACCGACATTGCTGCTAATAGCAATCTCACCGTTAAAAGGCTTTAAAAGTTCAATACAAGTATAAAGTCCTAGGCCAGTTCCTGTCGGTTCCCCTTCGGTTTTTTCCTCGCCTTTAGGCGGCTTGGATGTGTAAAAAGGGTCAAAAAGTTTTGGCAAATCTTCAGATGATATGCCGCATCCCGTATCTGCAATATCCATGTATATGTTCGACTCGTCTTGCCGAGTCACGATAGTTATTTCTCTGCTTTTCTTTTCCCACATAGCATCCATTGCATTATTGATTAAATTATAAAATACTTGAGAAAGATAGGAATAAATTAAGGGAATACTGGCAATTTCTTCGTCATAAAAGTATTTTTTCCTAATCTTATTTTTAAAATACAGGTTGCCTTCCAATAGCTGAATTTCTCGCTGCACTAAATCGTTGATATTCACAGGGTGCAAATCTTGCTTTTGCTCGTTTCGGCTTTTCATCATCAGAGTATCCATGATCTGATTGATTTTTGTGACAGCTTGAAATATATACTTAGTATAATTAAACAGAGAGTCTTCTTGAATTTGTGTGGCTTTTGTTTCAATCAAATCGACGCTAGTCTGGATCACTTGCAGGGGACTTTTGAGGTTGTGAACCATTCCCTGGGTCAAACGTCCGATGATGGCTGTTTTTTCCTGGTTTATTAATTGCTTGGTTTTTTGTTCAACAAGTCTTTCCAGGTTTTGGTTGAGGTGGGCAAGTTCCAGGTTTTTTTCTTCGAGTTTTTTCTGCAAGCTGCGGATTGTCAAGTGGGTTTGAATCCGGCTCAAAACTTCTTCGTGCTGGAAAGGCTTAGTGATGTAGTCAACTGCTCCTGTCTGAAAGCCTTTTACTTTATCAGGCGTATCGGAAAGGGCGCTCATGAATATGATGGGAATATCTTGCGTTGACGAGTCTCCTTTCAAACGTCGGCAAGTTTCAAAACCGTCAATTCCTGGCATCATGATATCCAAAAGAATCAAGTCGGGATGGATGTAGTCAATTTGCTCGATCGCACTTTCGCCGTCTAGAGCCACTAATACTTTAAACCCGTAATTCCTTAACAACTCGAAAAGTACGTCCAGATTTGTTTGGTTATCATCGACAATTAGTATGATGCTTCTTTCGGAATTCTTATCGTTCATATTCAAGGGAAACATTCAATTTTTTTACTTTTTAGTTGTGGGTTGTGAGTTTAAATCGGATTCAAGTGATTTTCTGCAGCTCTAGAAATCCGGTTGCTTCATAGATGCTTTTATTTCCAATCACTTTTTGAGGAGCCCGCTGCGAGTCAGGGCCGCCCAAGCAAATTAAGTTGTCGCTTCGCGGGAGGGGAGAGCCCCTGATTGAGAATGGTACTCAGCGCGCGAGATTTAACTGATTTTGAGTTGTCTGTTAGCTACCGTCAATTTTAGGACAAATGTTGCTTCAAAAAATCTCGAATTTGCTTGAGCTGAAATCCTTTAGCAAGTTGGCGCAGGTGATGAACGAAAGGCACTAATGTCGCGTCAGAATGTTCGAGTTTAGCAGTTTCTTCCAGAATAGCTTCAATATCGCCCATTGCAGCCAATCTTAACAACGCCAAGACTGACTCTGAGGCAGGAGACACCATCGTTGAGTCAGCAGCAGCAATCTCAGAACAGGCTTTTGCAGTTTGATCGATCCGCTTTTTGCTTTGTGCTCTTTCTTCGTAAACCCATTCTAGTCTCAAATGCAGGCGCAATAATTCTAAAAGCTCGTTAGTTTGAATCGGCTTGGTGAGAAAATTATCGCAACCTGCAAGTATGCTCTCTTGCTTGGTAGTCTCGTAAACGTTAGCGGACAAAGCAAGGATAACCGTATCTTTTAATTCCGGCAACTGTCGCAGCCGCCTGGTAGCTTCCCAACCGTTCATTACGGGCATCAGCAAATCCATTAAAATTATATCCGGTAGAAATTCCTGTGCTTTGTGCAAGCAGTCTTCGCCGTCTGTAGCTTCTGCAATTTCAAAGCCTAAATGAAAAAGCAGCCTGTGCAACATGGCGCGATTTACTTCGTGATCGTCCACTATTAGCACTTTCCGCTGGGCGCCGATAAAACCTACAAGCTGCCTTTTTTCTTGCCGGCAGGGGAGTTCCGAACACTGGGCGACTGCTGGCAAGTCTAGATCCAACCAAAATATGCTGCCTTTGCCGGAGGTACTTTGGACGCGAATTTGGCTGCCCATCATTTTGACTAATTTTTGGCTGATGGAAAGTCCCAGTCCCGTACCTTCGACGAAATTGTTATGATCGCCCACTTGATGAAAAGGCAAAAATATTTCTTCTAATTTATTCTGCCCGATGCCAATGCCGGTATCTTCGATTTGAAAGCGAATTTTAGGCGTAGGGGCACGATCGCCGGTATTGTCTGCTGCTATCACCTCGGGCGCTTCTTTTGTTCCCAGCGGCGGGAGCGACATTTGCTGCGCGTCTAAATTCGCGGTCAAATCGATCATCGTTTTAGTGGCAATTTCCGCTGTCAAATTACAAGTTTCGCACTTGGTTTGAGGATAATTATCGGGGAAATTTTCTGCATAACCGACTTTGAATGTAACGCTGCCGCTGTTCGTAAACTTAACGGCATTGCTGAGCAAATTAATCAAAACTTGACGCAACCTTTTTTCGTCTGCCAAAATGCCCTCTGGGAGCGCTGAAACCTGCTCGTAATTAAAGGCAATCCCTTTTTGAGCCGATCGCATCTGGAACAAATCAATAATACTTTTAACAAAACTGGAAAAATGCACGTTTGTCAGCGACAGCTCCATTTTACTAGCTTCGATTTTTGAGAGGTCTAAAACATCATTAATCAGCATCAGCAGGTGGTTGCCGCACTGGTGAATGTTGTTAAGACTTTCCTGCTGATCGGCGGTAAAGTTTTTCTCCACTTTGAGCAGTTGAATGTATCCCAAAATCCCGTTCAAAGGCGTCCGCAATTCGTGGCTCATATTGGCGAGAAAGTCGCTTTTAGCGCGGTTGGCGGATTCGGCGGCTTCTTTAGCTAATTGCAGGGCGGCTTCTGCAAGTTTGCGATCGGCAATTTCGGTTTGTGCTTGTTCAAATAGCGTCGATTGTTGAATGGCGATCGCCAACTGCACCCCCAATTGTTTTAGGCACTCTCCCTCGAATTGCTGCCAGGGACGCGGGCCCGTGCAGTGGTGGGCAATTAACAGCCCCCACAAGTTTTCGCCTTGCAAAATCGGCACTACCAGATTCGCTCTCACATCGAGCCGAGTCAACAAAGCCAAGTGGCAGTCGGCCAGGCCGGCATTGCAAACATCTTCTGTGGCTCTAATTCTGCCGTCTAGGTAAAGAGGAACGTAGGCTGCCCCAAAACAGGGGTCATAAATTTCCGTTCCTACAATTGGTCGGACATTTTCGGCAACCGACTCGACAGCGATAAATCCGCTCCACTCCGGATTGAATTGGTAAATAATAGTACGGTCTACTTGCAAAAACTGCCGCACTTCTTCGACACTTTTGGTAAGAATTTCTTCAAGATTGAGAGAAGATCTAATGCGTTCTAGCATGGCTACTACCAAGTGTTCCCGCCTTAACTTTTGGCGCAAAATTACTTCTGATTCTTTGCGTTTTGTGATATCAGTAATTACTCCAATTAAGCCGATGTAATTACCATTACTATCTTGAATACTGTCGGCTCGCACGAGAGCAGTTACTGCTTCGTAGCTCTTAGTTCGCATGGCCACTTCGCCACACCACGAGCGACCTTGGCGAAGGCTTTTATAAATTTGTTTGTAATTTTTATGCCGGACGTAAAGCGCGGTCATATCGCCAATATCATTGAGTTCTTCCACCGTGTAGCCGTAGCGCTGAATGAAGGCTTGATTGTGGTAAATAGATCGCCCTTTCAAGTCGGCGATCACGATCGCATCGCTGGTACTTTCGACGGCTTGAGTGACCTGCAGTAAAGCTAATTCTGCTGCTTTGCGATGGCTGATATCCGTCATCGAACCCACCATCCGCAGAGGGTTTCCGGCTTCGTCCCACACTGCTTGAGCGCGGGCGAGCACCCACTTATAGCTACCGTCTTTGCACTGCAAGCGGTATTCGGCGGCGTAAGTGGGGGTTTGGCGATCGAGATAACCTTGGATCGCTGCTTGCACTCGTGAGCGATCGTCTGGATGGATGCGATCGATCCATGCGCGGTTGCAACTGTCTATTTCGCCCTCTGCGTAACCGATAATTTCGTGCCAGCGGGCCGAGCGAAAAGCTTCATTTGTTTGAAGATTCAGATCCCAAATTCCGTCTTGATTGCCTTTGAGAACTAACTGCCAGCGTTCTTCACTTTTACGCAATTCTTCTTCGGCTTGTTTGCGCTGAATATGATCGCCCAACTGAGTCGCTACAGCCTTAACCAACTCTACAATACGCGGTTCCATAATCGAGCGCTCGCGCTTGCAGAATACTAAAACTGCCAGCACCTTTGAGCTAGCGTGAATTGGCACTCCGAAACAAGCTCTCAATCCGACTGATGCCGCCATTTGCGATCGGGCAAAAAGATGATTTTTAGCGAGAGAAATATCTTCGATCCATTCTACATTTCTGGTTGACCAAATCCGTCCAGGTACTGCCACTCCGGCGGCGAATCTAATTTTTCTACTTTCGCGGCCGAACGTATCTAAATCGCGATCGCTAGCGTACCAAGTTTCGCTGTGTTCCAAAAAATTACCATTAGCAGTCGGTATCCAAGCTTCCGCAAAATTCCAGCCGATCGCATTGCACAGCAACCGCAGGATATGTGGGAGGGCGCTGTGAAAATCTGCAGACTGACTAATGGCTTGAGTTGCTGCCAGCAACAGCTTTATTTCATCTTCTGCTTGCTTGCTTTCTGTAATATCAGTTCCCGTGCCGAGAATTTGTTTTAACTTACCATCTGCTGTTTTTGCAAATACAGTATCTCGGCTGACAATCCAGCGCCAAAAACCATCCTTGTGCCTAATTCTGTATTCAATTTCAAAGATATCCCCTTCCGCACCGGTTTCGACTTGCTGTAAATAATCAGGTATTTTGATTGCATCTTCCGGGTGCATTAAAGTTGACATCATCCACGGCCCGATTGCCTGAATCTCCTCTACTGTATAGCCGAGAATGCGGTATATAGAAGCGTTCGCATAGATATTTTTTTGTTCTATTAAGTCATAAACATACAACATATTAGGACTTGCTTCAGCAATTTGTTGAGCGAACCGCTGGCTTTCTCGCAGTGCTGCTTCTGTTTTTTTTCTTTGGGAAATATCGCGAACAATGCAAATGATTTCCCCGCCGGGCAGCATTGTCAGCGAGACATCTATAGGGACTTCCGAGCGGTCGCGACGGCATCCTACTGCTTCGGTGCTGTAAGAACCTTTCTGCACTAAAGTCGGCAGCACTTCTTGCTCGAACCTTTGCAGCTCTGCACCTTGGTAGAATGTTTTCCAACTTTTACCTAAGATTTCTTCGAGAGAGTCGTAACCGTAGATTTTTACTCGGGCTGCGTTGCAATAAATCACCTCTTTGTCGGCACTGAATATGGCGATACCTTCGGAAGCTTGGGCCATGGCTGCTGCTTGCCTCTGGAGGACTGACTCAGAGCGTTTGCGTTGAGTGATATCGCGGACGATCGCGATAATTTCGTCCTCCGTGCAGAAAACAATTCTCGCTTCAAAATCGTACAGTTCACCATTAACTGGCATTTGATATTCTACGAATTGAATCTCGCCATTGTCGATCGCTTGTTGATTGCCGGACAAGATTTTTTCAGCAAAAGCAGTCGGCAATAGGTCTTGTGCTTTTTTACCAATCAGTGCTTTTTGTGGTAGGATATTCTCGAAATCTTTGGCAGGTTTGAAGTCTACAAAAGTGCCGTCTGCCCGACAGCGAAATATCATGTCTGGTATCGCATTTAAAAGAGCACGGTTGGTGGCTTCGCTCTTACGCAATTCAGCTTCAGCTTGCTTGCTAAATGTAACGTCGCGAGCCACTGCATAAATCAAACCTTCTTCTGCAAACGGCGATGCTGTCCACGACAGCCATTTATAAGTACCATCTTGGCAAAGATAGCGGTTTTCTAAGCTAATAACAGGGTGGCTTTTTTTAAGTTTTTCTAATTCCGCTACAGTGAATTCTAGGTCTTCTGGATGGACGAATTCTATCAAAGGTTTGGTTAAGATTTCATTACCGCTATAACCTAATAAATTCGACCAAGCGGGGTTTATGCGTTTGAAATAGCCATCAAAACCTGCAATGCAAAGTAAATCCAGGGAGAGATTAAAAAATCGATCGCGGTCTTGCTGGGTTTGTTTTAATTCCGTAACATCCATCACCAAACCGTCCCAAACTATATCGCCGTTGGCTTGCTTTTCTGGTTTGGACGCGCCTTGCAGCCATTTCACTCGATCTCCCATAACTTGCCGCCATTGGTGTTGCCAAGCTTGCTGAGTCGCCGCTGAAGCTGCGATCGAGCGCTGCAAGTCTGAGATGTCATCTGGGTGAACTGTTGCAAAAGCCAAAGTGGCATTTTCTTCTATTTCTTCTGGTTTTAAATTATAGAGCTGCCAACTGCCGGAAGAAACGTAAGTAAAAGATGTTTTACCATCTACATAAAGCCGATATCGATAAATCATTCCCGGCACGTTATCGGTCATTATTTGAAATCGAGCTTCGCTTTCCTGCAACGCAATTTGTTGGCGTTTGTATTCGGTAACATCTCGCATTGTTCCGACCAACATTTTACGACCGTCGGCGTTGTTAAAAACTGTTTTTTTGGTAGATATAATGCGTTCTTTTCCGCCGCCATCGGTAAAATTTTCTTCCGTTTCCTGAGAAATACATCTTTGCAATACTTGCTCGTCTTGTTGCCAAAAAAAAGCCGCTTGAGCTGGGGGAAAAAAATCGTATCCTGACTTGCCAATCAGTTCCGAGCGCCTTTTTCCTATCAAATTGCAAAAAGCATCGTTTAAAACGATCCATCTGTGCTGCTCATCTTTGACAAAAATCGGGTCAGGAGTAGAATTAATCGTGTGATTTAAAAACTCCTCTGATGCTTTTAATTGAGCTTCGTAACGGTAGCGATCGCTCACGTCCAAGACTACTTTAATCAGGTGGTCGATCGAGCCGTCTCGGGCGCGAATACAGCGCAGGGAAACTCTAGTATAAACTGTTTTTCCGTCTTTTTGGCGCCACCTTTGGTCTAAAACATAGCCTTCACTCTCCCCTGCAAAAATTTTATTTAATTGCTCTAAGCTAGGCGGCACGTCTTCAGGAAAAACCCACCTATCCCAATTCTCGTGCAAAAAATCTTGGCGATCGTATCCCAGCAAATCGCACAAAGCATCGTTCGCTTCCAACCACTGGCATTTTTCTGGGGCTGAGGGGGAAATAGGAGGAGCCAGAATGGCTATTCCGACGAGAGAATTCTCCACTACCGACCGATATTTTTCTTCGCTTTTTCGTAAAGCTTCTTGGTTGTGCTGTCGCTCAACTGCGTAGCGAAGCGATCTAATTAACACTTCGCTGTCGATTTTTCGCTTGACTAAATAATCTTGAGCTCCGGCTTGGATTGACTGCACAGCAAGCTCTTCATCGTTGCGGGCCGTCAGTACGACAATCGGAGTATTTAGGCTATATTCTTGTATTTTGACAATTGTATTTAAGTCTTGGCTGTCGGGCAGCGAAAGATCTAGTAAAATCACATCAAAATGTTCGCCGACCAAAAGTTTCTGCGCTTTGCTGAGACGGTCTGTACAAGTTACTGATAGCCTTTGGCGTTCGGCTCTACTGACATTTGTTTCTAATAATAATTCTTCGATCAGATCGGCTTCTGCTTGATTGTCTTCGACCAGAAGAACTTTAAAGCCGTTTCGCTTTGCGGGGGGGCTCAAAACTGATATCATATACCTTGTTCTTTGTCATAAAGCAGTCGAGCTAACTATTATAGCATATAAATAATTCCCTCGCTCAAAATCCCGCCGCTCCAAGTTAAAAACTCTGTGGTTCAATAATTACAATCCACTCTATGCGACTGTTTTTTGGCTCTAAGTAGATCCACGCAATTAGAGACCAAAATTTTACGATTTTTAGGATCTCAGTTTCAGGAAAAAACTAAGCTGCTGGGTGTTGTGTTTTTTTGAGCTAGCACCCCGGTCAGTGGATTTTAGATTTTAGATTTTAGATTTACTCCACAAATGAATCGGGGAGCTTGAACCTTAGTATAAAATTTTTGCCCAATCAGGACTCCTGTAGGAAACTTGTATCCGTTTTTGGGCGGGGTCAGCCGATCGCGCGATCGCACCCCATCCTTTGTTGTCTTTCAATTCCGCTAGCAACACCCTCCAAGCGATATCCCCGCACCAATGTGCGCTCAGCGCCAAAAAAGCGGTGGCAAGTATATTCGATCTTCAGATTTTTACCATTTTTTTATGATAGCTTACAGAAACTCCTTACTGCTATTTCTTTACTTTTTGCAATCAAATAAATTTTCTCCACAGGTCTTGCTATTTAGCAAAAAAGTGATAGTCTTTAAATAGAGGGGATCAAAAAATCTGCTGGATAGAGCATCGGGAAAATTTAAATATTTTTGGCGACAAAACTACGTTTCAGAAATGACAGTAATTTGTTTAATGTCATTTGTTTACTCTCTTTAGACCTAAGAGAGATGAAGTTAAGAGGAAAAAAGTAATGCTAAAAAAATTAGCGCTTCAAGAAAAACAAGCTTTAATTACGAAAGAAAAAGCCTTAGTATTGTGGTTTGATGAAGTCGGCATCGGCGACATCCCATTAGTAGGCGGAAAAAATGCTTCTTTAGGCGAAATGATTCAACAGTTAACCGCCCAAGGAGTCAGAGTTCCCAGCGGATTTGCAACTACAGCACACGCTTACCGCTACTTCATCCAGTCAGCGGGTTTAGAAGCTAAATTGCGCGAAATTTTTGCCGATTTAGACGTAGAAGATTTGCAAAACCTGCGACAAAAAGGCAAGCAAGCGCGGGCACTGATTCTGGACACACCGTTTCCCCGAGAACTGCAAGCGGCGATCGCGGATGCTTACGAAAAATTGTGCGATCGCTACGGGGACAGTACAGACGTAGCAGTGCGTTCCTCCGCCACCGCCGAAGACTTACCCGACGCCAGTTTCGCCGGACAGCAAGAAACCTACCTCAACGTCCAAGCTTGCGCTGGCGTCCTCGAATGCTGTCACAAATGCTTTGCTTCCATATTCACCGATCGCGCGATTTCCTACCGCCAACAGCGAGGTTTCGATCACTTTGAAGTCGCCCTATCAGTCGGCGTCCAAAAAATGGTGCGATCGGACTTAGCATCCTCCGGCGTCATGTTCAGCATCGACACCGAAACCGGATTCAAAAACGCCGTATTAGTCACCGCCGCCTACGGATTAGGCGAAAACGTCGTCCAAGGCACCGTCAACCCCGACGAATACTTCGTCTTTAAACCAACATTAAAACAAGGTTTTCTGCCCATTTTAGACAAACGCCTCGGCAGCAAAACACTCAAAATGGTGTACGATATCGGCGGTTCTAAATACACCAAAAACGTCTCCGTCATAGCAGCCGAAAAAAATAAATTTGCCATACAAGATGATGAAATTCTGCAACTAGCAAAATGGGCAGTCATCATCGAAGAACACTACTCTAAAGTGCGCGGAACTTATACCCCGATGGACATTGAGTGGGCAAAAGACGGCAATACGGGCGAATTGTTTATCGTCCAAGCGCGGCCCGAAACAGTACAATCTCAAAAGTCGGCTAAAATTTTGCGAAACTACAAATTGCAAGGCACCAGTGCAGTTTTAGCAAAAGGACGCGCCGTTGGCGAATCAATCGGACAAGGAAAAGCCCGCGTGATTTTAGATGTTCACAGAATCGCTGAATTTCAATCAGGAGAAGTTTTAGTTACCAACAAAACAGACCCCGATTGGGAACCGATTATGAAAAAAGCAAGTGCGATCGTCACCAATTCCGGCGGCCGCACTTGTCACGCCGCCATCATCGCCAGAGAAATGGGAATTCCCGCCATTGTCGGCACCGGCGACTCCACCCAAATCTTGAAAAACGGGCAAGAAATCACGATTTCTTGTTCAGAAGGAGACGAAGGCAAAGTTTATGCCGGTTTGCTTCCTTTTGAAATTCAAGAAACTGCGATCGAGAATTTACCCCGCACCCGCACTCAAATTTTAATGAATGTCGGGAATCCAGAAGAAGCCTTTGGTTTATCAGCAATTCCTTGCGACGGCGTAGGCTTGGCGCGACTGGAATTCATCATTGCCAATCACATTAAAGCACACCCGCTGGCACTAATTCACTTTGACGAATTGGTAGATGAATCAGTCAAAGAAGAGATTGCAGAACTGACAGCACTTTACCCACACAAACCCGATTTCTTCACCGACAAACTCGCCCACGGAATTGCCACAATTGCCGCCGCATTTTATCCAAATCCAGTCATCGTGCGGATGAGCGATTTCAAGAGCAACGAATATGCTAACCTTTTGGGAGGGCGGCAGTTTGAACCCAAGGAAGAAAACCCGATGATCGGGTGGCGCGGCGCCTCTCGCTACTACGACCCAAATTACCGCGAAGCTTACGCTTTGGAATGCAAAGCATTAAAGCGAGTTCGCGATGAAATGGGCTTGACAAATGTGATTCCGATGATTCCATTTTGTCGCACCCCGGAGGAAGGCCGAAAAGTGTTGGCAGAGATGGCAAAAAACGGTTTAGTCAAGGGCGAGAACGGCTTGCAAGTGTATGTGATGTGCGAATTGCCGAGCAATGTGATATTTGCTGACGAATTCGCCCAAGTTTTTGACGGATTCTCGATCGGCTCTAACGATTTAACTCAGCTAACATTAGGATTAGACCGGGATTCTGCTTTAGTCGCGCACATTTTTGACGAACGGAATGAAGCTGTCAAGCGAATGGTAGAAATTGCTATTAAAGCCGCCAAGAAGTACGATCGCAAGATTGGGATTTGCGGTCAAGCGCCCAGCGATTATCCTGAGTTTGCTCGTTTCTTGGTTGAGTTGGGAATTGATTCGATTAGTTTGAATCCCGATTCGGTTTTGAAGACTTTGTTAGATGTTGCTAAGGTGGAAGGTGCGGGTTCGTTGATGGATTTAGCGGGGGATGTTGCTAAGGTTTAACCGTTTGGGTTTTTGAGAGCAACCGGGTTTCTCAAAGAATAGCTGCCCCATGTTCTGACTTGGTTGTTTTTGAACTCGACCCGGTTTCTCATATCTAGTCCTGTAAAATAACCGATCTCGCGTTTGTAGTGATGAATCCAAGTCCTCTGATTTTTATCAGGACTTGCAGTCGTCACTACAAACCTATTTTATTGCGGGTAATTGACTGAACATAATATCACACCCTACCTGGGCTTCTGGCTTTGTTGGGCCGTGGCGATGCGCTTTACGAAGAAAGTGGCGCCAACAGCTCGCGCCCTCCTCACCCGCCAGTAAACGCTTAACCGTTAACGCTTAACGGCTTAATAGTTTGAGACTTGGCTCGGAACTTTTGTGATTTAAAACCGTCTTTTCGGGGATGATTTTCTGTTGCCGATCGCCTAAATTAAAACAAATATTCTCCACATAAGCTCTGAAAAAGTGCTAACTGCTCTCCTGATTATTTTCATAGGTTTAGCTCCCTCGCTGCTGTCTTTGTGGGTGATGCGCTCTGCCCAGGGACAAGCTCGCGACAGAATTGCAGCGGCCAGACTTGCGGTAGCCAATAGATCCCTGCGAACTCAACTAGCAACTGCCGATCGCACCTACATACAAGGTCTGGGTTATCCGATCGGCGATATCACTTGCGAGTATAACGCCCGCTCTAATTACATTCGCTGCGCTGTCAATCCTTCAGGGCCCTGTCAAGATTGTCGGTACTACCAAGCCAGAACTCTTGACGTTCGCGGTGAAAAGATATAGCTTATATTGATGCTTGTATCTATGCCTATTTGGGGATGTAATAATCAATGAGTTAATATATACTTACGTGTAATGATTCTTGTTGGAGCTTGTTTTGGACGACCCACGCCAAAACTCAGCAATTAAAACCTAATCGAGCATTATTGCTTGGTTACAGTTGCCATAAGTGGCGGATTGCGAGCGGTGTTTTTCTAGTTGAGGATTTACGATCAGAAACCAAGTTTAGATGATAAATTTTGGTTGGGCGGCGAAAAACCTAGGAATAAATTGGGTTTCTAGTCTTCTGGGCGTAACTCCTGCTGTTAAGAAAATTAGCCAACAAAAATCGTAAGTAGCTGAGGGGCAAATCTCCAAATCAGTTTCTCCAAAACATCATAAAAAATTATGCACGAAACATTGTCCCGAGCATTTATCTTAAACAGAAACCAGCTCGAAGACTCTAAGTTGACAACTTGAGAAGTTGCTTGTGGGCGGCACTAATCTGTTTTTGCGATCGTAGCGAAACAGTCTCAAACCTAGATTGCTATCTCCAGACTCCAAGTCATGAATTTTTAAGACGCTTCGTCGATACAGGGTATGCCAATTTCAATTGAATCTCATATGTTGCACCATTTTCAAGAATAGGCTTTCCGGCCTGTTTCACAACAAGTGAATTTTCTTATGGGTTGGGCAGGAGAACCCCCCATAGAAGGCTTATTGAGAATGGTACAAGATTTCAGTTGAATAACACTTCGGGCACGGCCGCCATAATTATGTCACGGCTATAACTCCCTAATTAATGTCTGGTTGCTATTGTGAACAGGGCTTGCACACCAAAACCAAAGAAACCTAGTTGTTTACCGGGAGCGAGGGCTGCAAAGAAGTCTTTTCGTCCCTCAAACCAGGTTTATACATCTAGAAATAGGGAATTTTCTCTGCAGATTAAAGTGCATTAGACGATGTACAGAAAACCTCATTAAGTAAATTTTTGAGAACTCGTGTTATTATCTACTGCGCTATGTAAGAGATAAGCGTGTAACAGATACAGTCGCTAACAGAAAAGAAAAAAGCCGAAGGCTAAATATCACCCGATAGAGAGATTATGGGGATTTAACCCCCAAATCCTCAGCGCTTCTGCCGGCGATATTGGCAATGCTATCAAATATCAATATAGCACTGCTTTGTGCTGAGTAAAATTCGCTTTTTGCTCTTGTTCCAAGTCAAGCAGCAGAGCCTCTTACTCTGCAATTAAACCTTTTCAATAGGTGATAATGATCATCGGGAAATGGGTACATCATCTACAATCCGTGAGCCAATTTGACCATGCAAAGCATCTGCAACAAACCAATTTTTATCGCCCCCAAAATATGTGACTCCACCGCAAGGATTGCGGGCGCTAACTCCCAATCAACAGCAACTTATCATCAGAAAAAACCAATAAAACAAGTAAAAACAGAGGAGTGTTTCCTGTCCCAGAAACTTCGTGGCGACATCAGAATTGGGCATCCCCACAGAGAATTTTTGCGAGCAACCGTAGGGGCAAACCCCCCGTGGTTGCCCCCTCGGACTCTAAAAAATGTACTGTTCCTCGATGCCAGAGTAGAGAACGGCGACAGCTTGGCAAGAGGAGCAACAGCCGATACAGAGGTATTTGTACTGGACTCGACGCGGGATGGAGTCGAGCAAATTACTAGAATTTTGGCTAATTACAGCGATTTAGACAGCCTTCAGATAGTTTCTCACGGTCGAGAAGCGGGGGTGCAGCTAGGGTCGATCGAACTCTGCAACGAGAACTTAGAAACCTACAGCCATTTGTTACAGCAGTGGGGAAAAGCCCTCAGCGAGAGAGGAGATATCTTGTTATTCGGGTGCAGCGTCGCAGCGGGGGAAAGCGGCGAGGCCTTCGTGCGGCGGCTGAGCTTGATGGTCGGTGCAGATATTGCAGCTTCCGACAACTTGACGGGGAGTGCGGCACTCGGCGGCGACTGGCAATTAAAATTTGCGACCGGGGAAATAAAAGCGAGAATCGCCATTGAAAAAGAAGTGCTCGAAGCCTACCCTTACGCCCTCGGCACATTAGTTAACGAAACTTTCAAAAACTCCACAGTTAGGGGGCCTTGGATTTACGGGGGAAACAACGGGGCACTGTTCAATCCCACCAGCGGGGTTCCAGCAGCCAATCAACGTATCCCCGGCATTACCGGAGGCACAGTATCCGGCGTACTTCCGGCTTTGGGCGGTTCGACTCCCGGGGATGGCGCTCTGCAATTAACTCCAGCAGCAGGTGATAGGGAAGCCTTTGTCATCTACAACAACCCCATTCCTTCAACCGACGGTCTCAGAGTCCAGTTTGATTTTTATTCTTACAATTCAAACCAGCAATATAGGGCTGAGGGCCCCTTTATTAGCCCTCAGCCAGGGGATGGTCTGGGTTTCTTCTTGATTGACGGCACTGTTAGCCCAACAAGGACTGGGGGTTATGGTGGTTCTCTGGCCTACGCTCCACGAACGGGTATACCCGGTATTAAGGGAGGTTATTTAGGCATTGGACTTGACGAGTTTGGCAATTTTTCCACATCCACAGAAGGGCGCTCCGGCCCGCAGCCACCTCCGATTCCCGGCTCCTCTATTGGTTCTTTCAGACCTGATTCAGTAACGGTTAGAGGCAAGGAAGCAGATGGTTATAAGTTTTTAACAAATGCGATCGTTCCCTTCGGCATCGATAACATTCCTACGAGCATTGACTTTAGTGGCCCTGAACCCGGCAGCAGTTTTAACTTCAGCAATACGTTCACGAGCGATCGCAATTTAGCCAAAAGATCCGTTCAAATTACGCTGAATCCATCTAACGATCCGGTGAATCCCTCTCGCCTCACCGTTGCTTTCGATGAAAATTTCGACGACATCTACGAAACTACATTGATCGACATCCCCAACTTGGCCACCGAAAACGGCCCAGTACCGCCACTTTTCAAATTTGGTTTTGGCAGTTCCACCGGAGGCGCCAACAACATTCACGAACTTCAAAACGTGGTAGTTGAAACTATCAATCCTCCGAGTATCGCCGCTGAGGTTGCCACTATCAAGACCGGCCCGCAGTTCGTCAAGTCCGAAGGCAGCATTACCTACACGATTACTACAGTAAACAAGGGGCCAGCGCCTGCTACAAATGTTCTGATTCAAGACGAAATACCTTTAGAACTGCTGCGTCCGGGCGGATTGCCCCCGGTTCTCAATGCCTCCAACAACGGCACTTACGTGAACCAAACCAAGGCTGTCACCTGGCCGTTAATTCCGGTGCTCAATGCCGGCGAGACTCTGACTTACACCCTGACAATTGATTTGCCGCCCGGTTTAACCAGCGGTAGGAGTTTTGCCAACGTTGCATTCAGCACTAGCTCGACTTTCGACCCCGACCTTAGCAACAACAGCGGTGTGCTTGGGCCAGGGCAAATCGAGGCGCCTGGTGTAGTCTTTACCACAGTTGTCGATACAGTCGCGGATTTAGTTACTACCAAAAGTGGCCCTGTGACTACTTCGGCCGGGTCAAGCGTCGCCTACACATTGACTACCACTAACATAGGGCCAGACCCCGCTGCCGATGTGACCATCACTGACAGCATTATTCCGGGTTTAACAGGAGTCAGCGTATCGGACGGCGGCAGTTACGACCCAGTTTCGGGCATTGTCACCTTCCCAGCACTGACAGCGCTGGCAAATGCGGCTACTGCGACCCGCACCATCAGTTTCATTGCCCCAGCCACCCGTACCGACATCAGCAACACCGCCCGGAGTAGCGCGGCGACTTTCGATCCGATCGCCACTAACAACAACGGCTCGGCAACCAACAAAGACGGCACTCCCACTAACTCTACGGTTACGACAAGTATTGCGCCCAACGCGGATCTGGCAACCACCAAAACCGGCTCTACGAGTGCTACGGCCGATAGCTCGGTCAGCTATACGATCGCCACAGTCAACTTAGGGCCGAGCCCTGCAGAAGCTGTAACCATCACTGACAGCATAGTTCCCGGGTTAACCGGAGTCACGGCATCTAACGGCGGCGTTTACGATCCAGCGACAGGCATTGTCACCTTCGGGCCCGTGGCGATCGCCAACGCGGAGACAGTCACCCGGACGATCGGCTTCAAAGTACCGCCCACCCTAACTTCCATCAGCAACACGGCAAGAAGTACCTCCATCACTCCCGACTCCACTCCGGCCAACAACAACGGTACAAACCCCAACGCCACCGTCACTACCTCGATCGATGCTGTGGCCGATGTTGTCACCCAAAAAACGGCTCCGGCCAGCATCAAGGTGGGCGACACGCTCCTTTATACAATTACTACTACCAACAACGGGCCGAGTCCCGCGACCAACGTAGTCATCACCGACAGCCTGATTCCCGGCTTAACGGGAGTCACCGTATTCGACGGCGGAACCTACAATCCTGCCACAGGGACGATCGAGTTCCCAGCGATCGCGACTTTAGCCAGCGGCAGCAGTGTCACCCGCCGCCTAATTTTTGTACCGCCGCCTACCCTGACGAGTATCACCAACATTGTATTGAGCCGGTCGGACACTCCAGACCCTGACTTAACGAACAACAACGGTTCGACAGTAGCAGTGCCCGGTGAGGCGGGGGGCCGAGTCATCACCTCGATCGATCCTGTGGCCGACCTGGTTACGTCCAAAAGCGGTCTCACATCTGCTCCTGCTGGTAGTTCCGTAACTTATACTATAACTACCGCCAACAATGGGCCGAATGCTGCTGAAAACGTAGTGATTACAGACAGCATCATTCCCGGTTTAACGGGAGTCAGCGCATCCGATAACGGCACTTACGACCCCGTGACAGGGGTTGTCACCTTCCCAACAATTCCCAGTTTGACTAGCGGCAGCAACATCAACCGCGAGGTAACAGTAGTCGTTCCAGCGACGGGCACCATTAGCAATACTTCCCAGAGCCGATCGACCACTTTTGACCCCAAACCCAGCAATAACAACGGTTCCGAGTCCAGAGCCACTGTCACCACCGCCATCAGCGCGCAGGCAACACCCAACAAACTTCCATCAGCCAACAGTAGCAACGCTGCGCTAGCGCCCAACAGCGTCGTCCAAATTAGCGGGCTCGGAGGCAGAGACTCAGACGGCACAGTGGTTACATTCACCATCAGCACCCTGCCGCCGGCAAATCAAGGCGTCCTGTTCTTGAGCGACCCCGCAACGGGGGGAGTCGCCGTCACGGCTGGTCAAACCCTGACAGCCGAGCAAATGACGCAGTTATTCTTCCAGTCGGTCGGCAATTTTACAGGGGCAAACTTTAGCTACACCAGCAAGGACAATCTCGGTGGCAGCAGTCCTGCAGCCACAGTTTCTCTGGTGTCGCTGGCGTTCAACTACCCGCCGGTACCCACAAACTTCAGCAAGACCCTGGCGCCAAACAGCACCGTCAACCTCACAGGGCTGACGGCCAAAGACCCCGACGACTCGATCGAATTCTTCACCATCCACACCCTGCCACCCACTAATCAAGGCGTCCTGTTCTTGGGCGATCCCAGCCAGGGAATCAGGATCACGGCAGGCCAAAGACTGAGCACAACTCAAATCAGCCAGTTATTCTTCCAAGCAACCAGCGAATTCGCAGCCACCAACTTTACCTACAGCGCCACAGACCGCCGCGGCGCCATCAGTCCAGCCCCCGCTACAGCCTCCCTGCTAGCACTATTAGCGACGGGCGACCAGCCACCCGTCGCCAACAACTCAAGCGTCGCTTTGTTGCTGGAAACAACCGTGAACATCCCCGGACTCGGAGGAACCGACCCAGACGGGACGGTGGTTTCCTTTACCATCAACACCTTGCCGCCCGCCAATGAGGGCACGCTGTTCTTGGGTGATCCCAGCCAGGGAGTGCGGGTCACGGCTGGTCAAACCCTAACAGCCGAGCAAATTACCGAGTTGTTCTTCCAGGCGTCCGGCAATTTCACAGGGGCAAACTTCACCTACAGCGCTACAGACAACCTCGGCGCCACCAGTGCGGCAGTCGCCACTGTCTCTCTCATTCCCCTGAAGGAACCAACGCCGACACCCGCGCCGACGCCGACGCCGACACCCGCGCCAGAACCAACACCCGTCCCAGAACCGGAACCAACGCCGACGCCGACACCCGCGCCGACGCCGACACCCGCGCCAGAACCAACACCCGTCCCAGAACCGGAACCGATACCCGTCCCAGAACCAACACCAACACCCGCGCCGACGCCGACACCCGCCCCGATACCGACACCCGTCCCAGAACCGGAACCGACACCCGTCCCAGAACCAACACTAACACCCGCGCCGGAACCAATACCAACACCCGCGCCGGAACCAACTCCAACACCCGCGCCGGAACCAACACCAATACCAACACCCGCGCCGGAACCAACACCAATACCAACACCCGCGCCGGAACCAACACCCGCGCCGGAACCAACACCCGCGCCGGAACCAACACCAACACCCGCGCCGGAACCAACACTAACACCCGCGCCAACACCCGCGCCGGAACCCGCCCCAGAACCAACCCCTATATTCAACCGAGTACCCGAACCCGATATCGGTTGCGGTTGCGACCCCTTGAAAGGGCCCCCGAACTTCACATTTATCCAACCCCAGCCTTCGCAAATACTCAACTTCGACTCCAACGCCGCCCAACTCATCGACATCCAAAACACGATACTAGGCACTCTCGGAAACGATTCCTTAACAGGAAACGAAACTAACCAACTGTTTCTCTCCAAAGGCGGCGACGACACAGTGTTAGGTGAAGGCGGCAGCGATATCGTTTACGCCGACCAACAGCGAGACTTCATCGCAGCAGGTAAGGGCGACGACATCGTTTACGGCGGCAAAGAAACCGACGCCGTATTTGGTGGCAAACAAGACGATCGCATTTTTGGCGATCGCAATGGAGACACATTGTACGGGGATCGCGGTGCCGACACCATAGTCGGCGACAACGGCAACAACATCGACTTGAGCGACAACGACGGCGACCTGATTTTCGGCGGGTCTTCAAGCGACGCCATTGCGGGCACTCAAGGCAGCGACACCGTTTACTCCGGCAAAGCTGGCGACATCGCCTATGGTGGCATCGACAACGACTCGATCTGGGGTGACAAAGGCCCGGACACCCTTTCCGGCGACAACGGAGACGACTCTTTGTTTGGTGGCGTACTCAACTCCCTAGACAGTGACCCCGACGGCTTCGATTTGCTATTGGGAGGTGATGGCAACGACGTACTTAACAGCCAAGAACAAGACGACACCTTGCTGGGCGGCAACGGAGGGGATTGGGTGTTTGCAGGCAAAGGGGGCGATCGCATTTTTGGCGAAACTGACTCGGATACTCTCTACGGCAATCAAGGTTCCGACACCATACTCGGTGACTACGGCACTCAACAAGGCAGCACAATTGCCACCGAAGAAGCCGACTTAATTTTCAGCAACGACACCGGCGATATCATCGGTGGCGGCAGCGGTAACGACAGCATTTTTGCCGGCAAAGGTAACGACTTAATTTACGGCGGCAAAGACAGCGACCGGATTTGGGGCGAACTCGGTTCCGATACCATTGTCGGCGACGAGGGAGACGACTCGCTTTACGGTGGCTTGCAAAACCAGTTAGTGTTGGATGCCAACGGCCGCGACTTGCTATTTGGGGGAGATGGCAATGACTTTCTCAATGGTGGTGAGAGTTCCGACTCTCTGAGTGGGGGTTTTGGTAACGATACCCTTCGTGGAGGCAAGGATGACGATGTAGTACAGGGAGATGCTGGGGATGACTCGATCTACGGCGACTCCGGCAGCGATATTTTGTGCGGTGATGAGGGTAACGATACCATTAGTGGCGATCGCGGGGAAAATCTGCGAGGCGCTGTGGGTGAAGACGGCCAGCAAGACTGTATTAACGGTGGTAGTGGCGATGACCTGTTATACGGCAATGAAGGTCAAGATACTCTCAACGGTGATGATGGTAATGACACTATTTACGGAGGGAAAGATAGCGATATTCTCAATGGGGGTATTGGGGATGACTGGCTGTTTGGTGATGGGGGAGATGATACTTTGATTGGAGGTATTGGGAACGATCAGTTTGTGTTAAGCGCTAATAGCGGTATGGATACAGTGCTCAATTTTTCCGTAGGAAGTGATAAGTTTGTCCTGGCTGGTGGCTTGAGTTTTGAGGCTTTGCAAATTAACTTTACGGCGAATGCCACACTGCTGCAAGTTGCGGAGACTGGTCAGGTTTTGGCTCAGGTTTTTGGGGCTAATAATTCTTTGACTGCTGTAGATTTTCTGAGTCTTTCTCGTTAATACCAAAGCGCATTGACTCCGCTGCATTTTTCCTAAAATTCTAGCAACTCGGTTTGTTAAATAAACCGAGTTGTTTAATATTTTTTAATAATAAATATCAAACAAGTTAATTCTTCGGTGATTCCCTGGGGGGGTGACAAGATGGCTAAGAGCTAGACTGAATCTGACTTATAGCTCTCATCCCCTGTTGGTAAAAGTAGC